>JBKPDM010000201.1:0-4267 GCA_046727895.1 Pseudomonadota bacterium
GCTGAAGGAGGGCAAATACACCACAGCCCTGCTCTGGCACACGTCGTCAGACTTCGTGAATGCAGTCACCGCCGGGGCTACGGACGAATTCAACCGCCTCGGGATTACAGTGGTCGCGACCACCGACGCCGGTTTCGACGCGGCCAAGCAGAAGAGTGACATCGAGACTGTCCTCGCCAAGAAGCCGAGCGTCATTCTGGCACTACCTCTCGATCCGACAACTTCAGCGGAGGCTTTCCGCCCTGCTGTCGGGGCCGGGACAAAGATCGTGCTCCTGTCGAACACGCCTGCGGGTTACGTGCAGGGCAAGGACTTTGTTGCCGTCGTCACCGATGACCTCTTCCAGATGGGGAAGCAGGCGGCCGACGCCCTCGCGGCGGCGATCGGGAAGAAGGGCAAGGTCGCCTGGATCTATCACGACGCGCAGTACTACGTGACCAACCAGCGCGACAAGGCCTTCAAGACGACAATCGAGCAGGATTATCCCGAGATCAAGATTGTCGCTGAGCAAGGGCTTGCTGATCCGGCACGCGCCGAGGAAATCGGTAACGCTCTCCTTCTGAAGCACCTTGATCTCGACGGCATCTACGTAACCTGGGCGGAGCCAGCGGAAGGTGTTCTCGCGGCGCTCCGTGCGGCGGGCAACACGCACACCAAGATCGTGACGCTCGATCTCTCCGAGCCGATTGCGCTCGACATGGTCCAGGGCGGGAATGTCGTGGCGATCGTTGCCGACCAGGCCTACGAGCTCGGGCGTGCGATGGCGACCGTCGCCGGGTACGGCCTTGTCGGTAAGGAGGCTCCAGCGTTCATCGTCGCGCCGGTCGTCGCCGTGACGAAGGCGAACGTCTCCGAGGGGTGGCAGACTTCGCTCCACCGTGACCCGCCCCAGAGCGTGCTCGACGCCGCCAAGTGACGGGCGGGATATGAAGAAGCGCCGGCCGGAGAAGGGGCCGGCGCTCACCAACAACCGGGAGGTTCTGATGAAGACGAGATTCATGAGTCTAGGGGCCGCTGCGCTCTCCCTTGCCGCGATCGCCCTGGCGGCATCGTCCGGCAGCGCAGGCGAGACCAAAGGTCCGCACGGCGAAAGCACGATGCCTGCGGCAAGCCTTACCCTTAGTCCCGAAGAAGAGGCCAGGATCAGGGACGGTCGATACACTGCCGCTCTCGCCTGGCATACCGCGTCTGACTACACGACAGCTGTCGATCAAGGGGCCAAAGGAGAGTTCGCCCGTCTCGGCATTACCGTTGTCGCGGAGGCCAATGCCGGTTTCGATGCCGCGAAGCAGAAGAGCGACATTGAGACGCTGCTTGCGAAGAACCCCAGCATCATCCTGTCGCTGCCTGTCGACCCCGACACAGCAGCGGAGGTCTATCGCCCGGCAATCGATGCGGGCGTGGTCCTCGGCTTTGTTGACAATGCGCCGAAGGGTTATGTGCAGGGTACGGACTGCGCTTCGATCGTGTCCGACGATCTCTTCCAAATGGGCGCCAAGGCTGCGGATGCGATGGCTGCCGCGATCATGGACAAAGGCAAGGTCGGATACCTTTTCCACGTCGCCAATTTCTACGTCACCAATCAGCGTGACCAAGCGTTCAAGGAGACGATCGAGAACCAATACAAGCACATCGAGATCGTCGCGGAATAGGGTCTCGCGGATCCTACCCGCGCCGAAGACGTCATCAACGCCTTTATGCTCAAATATCCCGAGCTCGATGCCGTTTACGTGACATGGGCGGCGCCGGCGGAGTTCGTGCTGCCGGGTCTTCGCAACAACGGCAATACGCACACGAAAATCGTGACTCTCGACCTTTCGGAGCCGCTCGCGCTCGACATGGTCCGCGATGGCAATGTGGCGGCGATCGTTGCCGACGAGGCCTATGGCATCGGCAAGACGCTCGCCCGTGCGACGGCCGCGAAGCTTCTCAAGAAGGAGTTGCCGCCTTACCTCGTCGTCGATGCAATCGCGATCAACAAGGACAATCTCAAAGAGGGCTGGTTTCAGTCGCTTCACCGCGAGCCACCGGCGTCTCTGACCGAAGCGCAATAGATGGCCGCGAAGCTGTCGGCGCTCAGGGCAATCGATCCCAGCCGATACGTGGTCTACATCGGCTTCTTCCTCATATTGATCGCGTTTTCCATTATGCTCCGCAACGATGGCTTCCTAACCACCCGCAACCTGCTAAACATTGTTCAGCAGACTGCGCCGGTCACCGTCATGGCGGTGGGCATGGTGTTTGTGCTCACCGCTGGCGAGATCGATCTGTCGATCGGATCCATAGTCGCTATCTCCGCCCTGCTCGCCGCGGTGGTGCTTAGGACCGAGGCGTGGTCGGTCGGTGTTGCACTCGGCCTTGCCGCCGGCGCGGCCATTGGCGCGATCAATGGCATTTTGGTCGCCTTTCTTCGGCTCCCTTCGTTCTTGGTGACGCTGGCCACGATGGGGCTGCTTGCCGGCGTGGCGCGCTGGCTCACGAATCTTCAATCGGTGCCGATCACCAACACGACATTCAACAATCTGTTCGGTGCGGGCTCGTTGCTCGCTGTGCCATCCCTGGTGATCTGGACGATCGCGGTCGTCGCAATCGGCCACTTCTTTTATCGGGAGAGCCGTTTTGGCGCGCACGTCCATGCGATCGGTGACAGTGCACTGAGTGCGCGCGCTGTCGGAATTCGAGTCTCGCACACGCGGTTTGCTGTGATGGCGTTGAGCGGCATCATGGCTGCGCTCGCCGGGTTGCTCTACGCCGGCCGCCTCCACGGCGCTCGATATACGCTCGGCGAGACCGATCTTCTCACCGTCATCGCTGCAGTGATCGTGGGCGGTACCCGGCTCTCCGGAGGCACAGGTACCGTCGTCGGCGCGTTGATCGGTTCGCTACTCATGGGAATGCTCAACAATGGTTTAATCCTGATGGGGCTCGATGTCTCCGGGCAAATGATGGTGCGCGGTCTGATCATCCTAGCCGCGATCGCGCTGACGCTCCGCGAAAAAGCACGCTGAGGATTCGCCAATGTTCCTCGACGTTCTGCGCCGCCGAAATCCGAAATTGATCGAGCAGGCCATTGCGCTTCACCAAGCAGGGAAGATTCCCGCGAACTCGTATGTCATCGATCTCGATGCAGTGGAGGATAACGCGGGGACGATCAGGGCGGCCGCCGACCGGCTCGGCCTAAGAGTATTCGCAATGACCAAGCAGATGAGCCGTAGCCCGTCCTTCTGCAGGGCCGTTGTTCGCGGCGGTATCACCCAGGCGGTCGCAGTCGACATGGAGGATGCCCGCGCTTGCCGGAGAGCCGGTCTCGCCATCGGCCACATTGGCCATCTCGTACAGATTCCCCGAGCCGAAGCTGGTGCGGCAGCGGCTCTGGAGCCGGACTACTGGACAATTTTCAATTTCGAGAAGGCGGCGGAAGCCGCCGACGCGTCCAGGGCCCGTGATCGCGTCCAGCATCTGCTCGCACGGATTCAGTCGGAGGGCGACACTTTTTATCGCGGGCATGAAGGCGGGTTCGATGCGGATGTCGTAAACGTCGCCGACCACCTCGGCAAACTCGATGGCGCCCGTTTCGCCGGGATCACGACTTTTCCGGCGCTCCTCTTTGACCCCGCGACACGGAAGATTGCACCGACGCACAACCTGAGCACCTTGGAGAGAGCGGCCGAAGCTCTCGCCAGGACCGGCCGGCGGGGCATCGAGATCAACGCGCCTGGCACCGCGTCCTCGGTGGCGCTTCAGGCGCTTGCAGAAGCTGGTGCGACCCAGGTCGAACCCCGTCACGGCCTGACCGGAATGACGCCGCTCCACGCAGTCGAGGACCTCCCAGAGCTTCCGGCGGTGATCTATTTGAGCGAAGTGTCTCACTATCATCGCAGCGACGCCTATTGCTTCGGTGGCGGGCTCTACATGGATCCGATATTCCCCGACTACATCGTGAAAGCGATCGTCGCGCGGGAGCCGACCGTCGCTTTGAGCGCGTTGCGTACCGTTGAGATCCCGGTGCCGGCGGCAATCGACTACTACGGGATGATCGATACAGAGTCGGGTCCCTCGGCGATCGGCGACAGCGTTGTCTTCGGCTTCCGCCCGCAGGCGTTCGTGACTCGCGCTAACGTCGTTGGCCTATCAGGCGTTGCAGGCACACCAGTCGTCGAAACGATCACCGATGCCTACGGGCGCCCGGTCGACTGGCCAATTTGAGGACCCAATCAATGTCAGCCGCGGTGCTCGCACCGGATCCGGCGCCCCCGGTTCTCAGGCT
>JBKPDM010000202.1:0-4661 GCA_046727895.1 Pseudomonadota bacterium
GGCGGGCGCCGCGCTGACCCACGGTCTGTCGCAACCCAGGACTCTCCGGCGTCCCGCCCGCCGGCCTGGTCCCGGCAGCTGCCGGGACCAGGCCATCTCGTCCCGACAGTCACCCGTCTCAACCACATCTGTCGAGAGATAGGAGGACTCTTTTTCGTGTGCAGGGGATTGACGATGAGCAGATGGGCGGAGGCCAAGTGGCGCTCGGCCGTGGCGGCTCCTCGGCCCGTGGACCGGGCGAGGCTGTGGCGAAGGCGAACTCGGTGCTGGTCGAGCCGCGCAAGGCGGCCTTGGGCTGCGGGATGCTGCAGATTCGTGCCTTCGATGGCGCATGCCGGCCAGCGAGTCAGGGTTGAGACCGGTGGAGAACTGCGGCAGACTCAATCCGATTGATCCTGTGGGCGGGCTAGGCTGATTCGCGTCCGGCCTGCATCTATTTGAAAAGGCGTTGTTTCCCGCGACGTCGCCTCCATCGCCTCCAGCTGATGGAGATCCAGCCAGACTCAGCGCGGATCAGTCTATTTTTTAATTCCTAGCTGCCGCGGTTCCAAAGTATTCGCTGACGCATTTATGCGTCAGTATGCTACACTCTTGCGTCACTGTGTAATATAAACTGCGGACTCCCGCAGTCAAGCTCGCGCCCGTCGCGCCGGTCTGTACCAGGTGGCGCCGGTCTGTACTAGGCTGGTCGGGTGCTCAGCGTCCATGCCCGATATAATTCGGGAGGGTTCGGTGGGCAATTCTCGTTCTGGACTTCGGATGATCGGGCTCGAGACGAGCGACGGCAACGCATCAGCCGGATTGAGTCCGACATCAATGTTGATCCACCTGGAGGCTGCAGCGCCCGCCGACCGATCGCCCTGGCACCGCACCGGCGTTCAACCCCAGGGGCCGCGGCCGCCGGCCGGCGCGGCCGCCACGCCGGCCATCTCCCGCAGCCGGCGGACGCGCTCCTCGGTCGAGGGATGGGTGCGGAACAGGTTGTCGACCCCGCCCATGTGGAGCGGATTGATGATGAACAGATGGGCCGAGGCGGGGTGGCGCTCGGCGGGCTGATTGACTACGCCTTGCGCCAGCCGCTCGATCTTCTGGAGCGCCCGGGCCAGCCAGAGCGGCTCACCCGAGATCTCGGCGCCCGCCCGATCGGCCGCATACTCGCGGGTGCGCGAGATCGCCATCTGGACCAGCATCGCGGCGAGCGGGGCCAGGATCATGATCAGGAGCGTGCCGACCACGCCCAGCGGGTTGTTGCGATTGCCGCGCCCCATGCCGAAGAAGAACGCAAACTGCGCGAGAAAGCCGATCGCGCCGGCGAGCGTCGCGGTGATGGTCATGGTGAGCGTGTCGCGGTTCTTGACGTGGCCGAGCTCGTGCGCGAGCACGCCGGCCAGCTCCTCCGAATCGCAGGCCTGAAGCAGGCCCCTGGTCACCGCGAGCGCGGCGTTCTCGGGGTTGCGACCGGTCGCGAAGGCGTTCGGCTGGCTGGTCTCGAGCAGGTAGACCTTGGGCATCGGCAGGCCGGCGCGGCGCGCCAGCTGCTCGACGAGGCCGACCAGATCGGGCGCCTCGGCCCTGGTCACCGGCCGCGCCTGGTGCATGCGCAGCACCATCTGATCCGAGTTCCAATACGCCCAGCCGTTCATGGCGAGCGCGATCA
Source organism: Pseudomonadota bacterium (assembly GCA_046727895.1). Lineage (GTDB taxonomy): Bacteria > Pseudomonadota > Alphaproteobacteria > Geminicoccales > Geminicoccaceae > DATAOG01. The sequence continues at coordinate 1,658 of JBKPDM010000202.1, forward strand.
GGAAGGCGATCATCAGGCCGCCCTCGCCGGCCAGGAGGTAACCGACGGCGAGGAACAGCCCGGTCATCGCGGCGAGCAGCAGCGCCGTGCGCGCGAAGTTCATCGGACTACACCCGCCCTTGCGGACGACACCCGCGTCTTGAAGAGGCCGATCGTTACTTAGGTGCCGGAGCGCGGCCTTCAAGCCGATCCCGCCCCCGCCTCGCCCTTGCCGCGAACCGGTGCGGTTTTGCGATCGCCTTGCAGCGTACCCCGGGTTTATGCTGGAATCCAGGTCACCAGGCCCGAGGGCACGCCCGGCGTGTCGGGGGCGCCGGGCGGGGAGATGGAACGATGAACGAGCCACTGAACGGCTCCACCGCCGAGGATCGCAGCGACCACGTCACCGACGAGGAGGCGCTCGAGCTGCATCGCAGCGGCCGGCCCGGCAAGATCGAGATCACGCCGACCAAACCGCTGATTACGCAGCGCGATCTCTCGCTCGCCTACTCGCCGGGCGTCGCCGTACCCTGTCTCGCGATCCGGCAGGACCCGAACAAGGTCTTCGACTACACCGCCAAAGGCAATCTCGTGGCGGTGATCTCGAACGGCACGGCGGTGCTCGGCCTCGGCAACCTCGGTGCGCTCGCCGCCAAGCCGGTGATGGAAGGCAAATCGGTCCTTTTCAAGCGCTTCGCCGACATCGACGCGATCGACCTCGAGGTCGACACCGAGGACGTCGACGCCTTCGTCGACTGCGTGCGCCTGCTCGGCCCGACCTTCGGCGGGATCAATCTCGAGGACATCAGGGCGCCGGGCTGCTTCATCATCGAGCAGCGCCTGCGCGAGCTGATGGACATTCCGGTATTCCACGACGATCAGCACGGAACGGCGATCATCGCGGCGGCCGGCCTGATCAACGCTCTCGACGTCACCGGTCGCTCGCTGAAGGAGGCGAAGCTGGTGATCAACGGCGCAGGCGCCGCCGCGATCGCCTGCATCGAGCTCCTGAAGGCGATGGGCCTCCCGCACGACAACGCCGTCCTCTGCGACACGCGCGGCGTCGTCTATCGCGGCCGCGAAACCGGCATGAACCAATGGAAATCGGCCCATGCGGTCGACACCGACGCGCGCAGCCTCGCCGAGGCAATGACCGGCGCGGACGCGTTCTTCGGACTTTCGGCCAAGGACTCGGTCAGCCAGGACATGGTCAAGCGCATGGCCAGGCAGCCGATCATCTTCGCCATGGCCAACCCCGATCCGGAGATCACGCCCGAGACGGTCAAGGAAGTGCGCCCGGATGCGATCACGGCAACCGGCCGCTCGGACTATGCCAATCAGGTCAACAACGTCCTGGGCTTTCCCTACATCTTCCGGGGTGCGCTCGACGTCCGCGCGACCACGATCAACGACGCCATGAAGATCGCCGCCGCCTACGCGATCGCGGCGCTCGCCCGCGAGGACGTGCCGGACGAGGTCAGCACGGCCTATCGTGGCCGCCGGCTGCGCTACGGGCCGGACTATCTGATCCCGACGCCGTTCGATCCGCGCCTGATCGTCGCCGTGCCCTCGGCGGTCGCGCGGGCGGCCATGGAGAGCGGCGTCGCCCGCAATCCGATCGTCGATTCCGAACGCTACTGCAATGAGCTGCGCGCGCGCCTCGATCCGACCGCGAGCCGGATGCAACTGATCATCGACCGCGTCAAGGCGCAGCCCAAGCGGGTGGTGTTCGCCGAGGGCGAGGAGGAGAAGACGATCCGCGCCGCCCTCGCCTGGCGCAACAACGGCCTCGGCACGCCGGTCCTGATCGGCCGCGAGGAGCGGATCCACGAGACCGCGCGCGCCATCGGTCTGAACCTGCCCGAGGACGGCTTCGAGATTCACAACGCCAGGCTCAGCACCAAGAACCGGGCCTACGCCGAGTTTCTTTACGCGCGCAATCAGCGGAGCGGCCTCCTGTTTCGCGACTGCCAGCGCATGGTCAATCAGGACCGCAACGTGTTCGGCGCCTGCATCGTGGCGCAGGGCGATGCCGATGCCATGGTGACCGGCCTTACCCGCAACTACATCAACGTGCTGCGCGACATCCGCCGCGTGCTCGATCCGCGGCCGGGCCATCGGTTGTTCGGCCTCACCGTGATGGTCGCCCGTGGCCGGACCGTGTTCATCGCCGATACCACGGTGCACGAGCTGCCGAATCGGGTCGAGCTCGCCGACATTGCCATCCAGACCGCGCATGCGGCGCGCCGGATGGGCTTCACGCCGCGGGTCGCGCTGCTGTCGTTCTCCACCTTCGGCAGCCGGCGGGTCGAGAAGGCGATGCGGGTCCAGGAGGCGGTCGAGGAGCTCGACCGGCGCCAGGTCGACTTCGAATACGACGGTGAGATGTCGGTCGACGTCGCGCTCGATGCGGAGTTATTGGCGCTCTACCCGTTCTGCCGCCTGTCGGGGCCCGCCAACGTGCTGATCATGCCGGCGCTGCACACCGCCAGCATCAGCTCGCGACTGATGAAGCAGCTGGGCGGCGGCACGGTGATCGGGCCGCTCCTGCTCGGGCTCTCCAAATCGGTCCAGATACTGCCAATGAACGCCACGGTCTCCGATATCCTCAATCTTGCCGCGCTCGCCGCATACGACGCGATCGAGGACGAGCCCGAGCGCATCCCCCAGGCGGCGGAGTAGCTCGCCGCGAGAGGCATCGACGGCGTGATCGAGAAGGCCAGGAGCTCAGAGGTATGCCCATGAGATTCGCCGGTCAGGCCGTGATCGTCACCGGCGCTGCGCACGGCATCGGCCGGGCCTGCGCGGAGGCGTTCGCCGCAGAGGGCGCTTCGGTCGTCGTCGCGGATGTCGATGACGAGGCCGGAACCAAGGTCGCAGACGACATCAAGGCGGGCGGCGGCAGGGCGAAGTTTATCAGGACCGACGTCGGCGACGCGGCCCAGGCGCAACGTCTGGTGGCCGAGACGCTCGAGGCGTTCGGCCGTCTCGATGTGTTGATCAACAACGCCGGGATCATCAAGAC
>JBKPDM010000203.1:0-10872 GCA_046727895.1 Pseudomonadota bacterium
GGGCGGATCCAGAGCACGACCGGCGTCGTCCTCGATGCGACGCACATGCCGGCCAAGGCGCGCTGGCTGAAGCGGCACGCGCCGGAGCGCGCGAGGATCAGGAGATTTCATCAGCCGGTCTCCTATCTCGTTGCCCGGCTGACCGGGGCGCAGGTGTTCGACCACGGCCTCGCCTCGACCACGATGGTCTACGGGCTCACCGAGCGAGGCTTCGATGACGACTTGCTCGAGATGTTCGAGCTCGGGGCAGACGAGCTCCCGGCGATCGCGGAAGCGTTCGATTGCGCGGGCTCGCTGCACCGACAGGGTGCCGCGCTCACGGGCTTGCCGCAGGGCACGCCGGTTGCGGTCGGGACCGGCGACGATTTCGCCAACCCGCTCGGCGCGGGCCTGACCCTGCCTGGAAGGCTCGCCTGCGCGCTCGGCACCGCCGAGGTCGTGGGCGCACTGCACGACAGGCCGGCGATCGACCGGCTGGGCCTGGTCGAGACCCACGGCTACCCCGGCGGCCGCTTCTTCATCGAGAACCCGGGCTGGCTCGCGGGTGGTGCTCTCGCCTGGTTCATCGAGACGTTTCGCCTGCGCGACGCGCAAGAGCTCGACGCGCTGGCCGCGGCCGCACCCGCCGGGTCCGAGGGGGTGACCTTCCTGCCGGCGCTGAGCGGCGCCATGGCCCCGGAGTGGATCGAGGCGGCGCGCGCCTGCTTCTACGGTCTGAGCGCGGCGCACGGCCCGGCGCACCTGGCCCGGGCGGTGCTCGAGGGCTGCGCTTTCGCCATGCGCGACGTGCTCGAGCGGCTCCTGGGGATGGGGGTCGCAGCCGGCTCGATTCTGCTGCTCGGCGGCGGCGCCCGCAGCCGTATCTGGGCCGAGATCCGCGCCGACCTCAGCGGTCTTCCGGTCGAGGTGCCGAAGGTGGTCGACACCTCGCCCGTGGCGGCCGCGGTTCTCGCCTCGGTGGCCGCCGGCGTGCAGCCCGGGCTGCTCGAGGCTGCACGCCAGGTCGGGGGCGATGCGACCATCATCGCCCCCGATCCCGCACAGAGGAGCGCCTACGACGATGCCTATGCCGCCTACCGCAAGCTGTTCGAGAGCCTGCGGCCGATGTTCGAACACCAGAGCTGATCGGCGCGACCCGCCGGCCGCGGAGGCCTGAATGCCCAAGGACACGCTCGCGAGCCTGCAGGCGGGCGAGTTTCGCGACCCGGACGACGGCCAGCTCCTTCTCGTTCCGGTCCGGACGGTCGTGATCGAGGAGGACCTGGCCGGCCGCGAGGCCGATCTTCTCGGCGCTCTGGAACTGGGCGAGCGGCTTGCGGTGGTGAGCGATCCGACCACCAGCCAGGTTCTCGGCGAGCGCGTCGTCAATGCCCTGGAAACCATCGCCTGGGTGCAAAGCGTCGTCCTGCCCGAACGGCCGCAGGCCGACCTTGCGACCGTGGAACGAATCCGGAGCGAGACCCAGGCGGCCTCGGCTCTGGTCGCGGTCGGCTCGGGCACGATCAACGATCTCTGCAAATATGCGTCCGCCCTCGATCAGAAGCCCTATGCGGTGTTCGCGACCGCGCCTTCGATGAACGGCTACACCTCGGTCAATGCCTCGATCGCGGTGGACGGCCACAAGAAATCGCTGCCGGCGCAGGCCGCCGCGGGCGTGTTCTTCGACCTGGCGGTGCTGGCCGCCGCGCCGGTCCGCCTGATCCGGGCGGGGCTCGGCGATTCCTTGTGCCGCTCCACCGCGCAGACGGACTGGCTGCTCGCCCACCTCCTGCTCGGCCGACCCTATCGCGAAGCGCCCTTCGCGCTGCTCGCGGAGGACGAGGCGGCACTGCTCGAGGCGCCCGAGGCGCTGGTCGCGGGTGATCTGAAGGCCACCCGCCGGCTCGTTCGGACCCTCGCGCTTTCGGGCTTCGGCATGACTATCTGCGGCGGCAGCGATCCTGCCAGTCAGGGTGAGCACCTGATCAGCCACTATGTCGACATGATGGGCGACCGCGCCTGGCCGGAAAGCTTCCACGGCGAGCAGATCGGTGTGACCACGCTCACCATGGCCCGCCTGCAGGAGCGTTTGCTGAACCGGCCGCCGCCTCGGGTCCATCCCTCGGCGATCGACGAGGCGGCGCTGATCGATCGTTTCGGCCCCGAACTCGGCCGCTCCTGCTGGCAGGAATTCCGCAACAAGCGCGTCGATCGCGGCGCCGCCATCCAGCTCAATCGTCGCATCGCCAAGGGCTGGGACGAGATCCGCGAGCGCATCGCCTCAATTCGGCGATCGCCCGCGCAACTCCTCGACACCTTGAGGCGGGCCGAAGCACCGACCGACCCCGCCGAGCTCGGCTGGCCCGAGGACTTCTATCGCGACGCCCTGCGCCACGCCCGCGAGATCCGCAACCGCTACACCTTCCTCGATCTCGCCGCCGACAGCGGCATGCTCGATCGCGCGGATGCTTACCCTTGAGCGCCCGGACCTAGAATGCCGGCTGACCCGGGATCTTGACCCGCACGCGGTAGAGCGAGCTCGAAGCGCAGACGAACAGGCTGCAGAGATCGGCGTCGCCCCAGGTGAAGTTGGCCACGCCCTCCGGCATCAGGATCACGCCGAGGCAGGCGGCGTCGGGCGCGAAGACGTGGATGCCGCCCGGACCCGTGCAGAACAGATGGCCCGCGCTGTCGACCTTCATGCCGTCCGGCGCGCCCTCGCCCTCGCCCTCCGGCGCAGCCCAGACCCGGCTGTTGGCGAGCCTGCCGTCGGCGCTCACGTCGAAGACGCGGATGTGCGCCCGCTCGGTGTCGTTGACGAACAGGCGCTTCTCGTCGAGCGAGAAGCAGAGCCCGTTGGGCTGGCCGAAATCGTCGGCGAGCAGCTCGAGCTGTCCGGCGTCCGGCTCGAGCCGGTAGACGCCCCGAAACGGCAGCTCCGGCTCGCGCGGCAGGCCATAGTACTCCATGCGGCCGAACGTCGGGTCCGTGAAGTAGATCGCGCCATCGCTCCGGACGACGACGTCGTTCGGGCTGTTCAGCTCCTGGCCCTGCCAGTGCGTCGCCAGAACCTCGATCCGGCCGTCGAGACCGGTCCGGGTCACCCGGCTGGTCGCATGCTCGCAGGTCACGATCCGTCCCGCGCGATCGTAGGCGTTACCGTTCGCCATGTTGGACGGCTTGCGGAACGTGGTGATCCCGTCCCGAGCGCTCCACTTGCGCATGTGATTGCCGGGCATGTCGCTGAAGATCAGATGCTGCGTCCTCGGGTGCCAGATCGGCCCTTCGGTGAAATCGAAGCCGCTGGCGAGCCGTTCGATCTCGACGTCGGCGCCGACCACCGAGCGAAAGCGCTCGTCGCGGGTCTCGACGTTCATTTCCGGGCCGCCCGCAGCTCCTGAACGCTCTTGGTGCCGACGTACCAGTCTCGAGCTGCCACCTCCTCGAACACCACCCAGACGGCGTCCTTGGGCAGGCCGGTCACCTCGCTCACCGCGTCGGCCACCCGCCGGCTGATCTCGGCCTTGCGACCTTGCGGATCGTCGGCAATGACCTCCTTCACGATGCGGATGTTGACGAACGGCATCGACAGCCTCCCCTGTCTTGATCGGCGTGCCGGACCGTGATCGCGGGGTCCAACAGAATAGCTACCGCCGCGTCGGGCGCATGTCCAACGCAACCGGACGCAGACGTCGGGCGACCAGCGAAGAAGCGCTGTGCGGCGTCGGACCTCCTTCTTGGTCTTCCCAGCCGGGGCCGATCGGGCCAATATGACATCGGCGCCAGCGACGAGGAGGCGCTTCGCGCCAACAGGAAGCTCGTCGGCGCTGCGAGTGAGGCGCGCATCGCCGGGCATCGACGCTGGATGAACCGGACGTCCCGATTCCCACCGAACGGCGCCCTCGCACCTGATTCGCGTTCAGCGCGAATCCTTCTGTCCGCCGGCGGCGGTGATGACGGCGACGATGACGAGGCCGGTCAGCAGTAGGCGCACGCCGGCGCTGACCCCGAAGGTGTTGAGCATGGTGAGCAGCAGCACGAGGAAAAGCGCCGCGCCCCACACCCCGGGCACGTTGGCCTTGCCGCCCGCCACCGAGGTGCCGCCGATGACGACGACGGCGATCGAGGCGAGCAGGTACTCGTTGCCGATGTCGACATTGGCGCCGCGGAAGTACCCGGCGAGCAGCGCGCCGTTCAGCCCGCCGAGGGTCCCGGAGAGCGTGTAGGTGAGGAAGCGGACGCGGCCGACCGGAACCCCCGCCAGGGCGGCCGCGCGGATGTTCTGGCCGATGGCGGTGACCGACCGTCCGTAGACCGTCCGGTTCAGGGCGATGCCGGCGCCGACGGTGAACAGCACGGCAAGGATCGCGATGACGGGGACCCCGAGGAGCTGGACGTTGGTGAAGTCGGCGAATCCCGGCGGCGGCTTGATCTGCAGGCCGCGGCCGTAGCTGATGTCGATCGACTGGATAATGAAGCTCGCCGACAGCGTGGCGATGATCGGGGGGATGCGCAGAGCCCAGATGAGCAGGTAGTTGACGGCGCCGATCGTCATGCCGGTGGCGAGGGCCGCGGCAAGCCCGACGGGCACCATGGCGTCGCTGCCGTCCATGATCTTCATGGCGACGGCGCTGGCGAGCCCGATATTGGCCGGCAACGAGAGGTCGACATTGCCCGGGCCGAGGGTGATGACGAACATCTGGCCGACGCCGACGATCACCATGAACACAGCGAGCGACAATGCCGCCGTGATCATGCCGCCGGCGCCATAGCCGCGGGTGAAGGCGATTGCGGCGAGCCAGACCAGCAGCGCGCCGAGGAACGACCATATCCAGGGCTTGGCGACCAGGGCGCGCGCGGACGTCATGGCCGTCACCCTTCCTTTCGGCTGATGACGGCCCGCGCGGCGAGCACGATGATCAGGATGGCGCCGTTGGCGCCGACCTGCCAGTCGGGCGGGATGTGCATGAAGGTGAGCAACGGCGAAGCGGCGAGCGCCAGCGTAAGCGCGCCGATGACGGAGCCGATCGGCGACACGCGCCCGCCGACGAACTCGCCGCCGCCGAGCATCACGCCGGCGATGGACAGCAGCGTGTAGCCGTTGCCGATGTTTGCGTCGGCGGAGGTGGTGATCCCGATCAGCGCCATGCCGGAGAGAACGCCGAAGACGCCGGCGAGCGTGTACATCGTCACCTTCGTCTTGAGCAGCGACCAGCCGGCGCGGCTGATGGCGAGCGGGTTTCCGCCGGAGCCGCGCAGGATGGCGCCGTAGGACGTGCGCTTGAGCGCGACATGGGTGACCGCTGCGATGAGGAGGGCGGCGATGATCGGGAACGGCACCCAGGGCGGCTTGAAGCCCATGAGCTGCAGCAGCCAGTCCGGCGCCTTGCCGCCGGGCATCGGCAGCAGCAGGATCGCGAGCCCCTGCCAAGCGAAGCTCATGCCGAGGGTGACGACGATCGAGGGCAGCTTGCGCACGTGGATGAGCGCCCCCAGCGCGGCATAGACGCCGATCGCGCCGACCAGCACGACCGCGCCGACCAGCGGCGTCTCGCGCAGCCAGGTCGCGGTGACGCAGCCCACGAACCCGACGAAGGTCCCGATCGACAGGTCGAGGTCGTTGCCGGTGATCACGAACATCTGGGCGATCGTCGCCAGCGCGATCGGGATCGCCAGGTTGAGCATCAGGTTGAAGCCGAAATAGCTGATGGCGCGCGGGTTGAGCCAGGCGATGCCGATCAGGATCAGGGCGAGCGACAGGGCGGGCAGCAACGCGCGCAGCAGGCTGCGCGGCGCCATCCCGCCGAGCGACGGCAGACGGGCAACGCTCGCTGGCGACGGGATCGAGGCCATGGCTCAGCCGGTCGTCTCGAACGAGGACTGGATGACCTTCTCTTCCGTCAATCCGCCGCGGCCGAGGTCGGCGACGATCCTGCCGTTGCGGAAGATGTAAACGTGGTCACAGTTCTCCAGCTCGTCGGTCTCGGTGGTGTACCAGAGGAAGGTGCGTCCGGCGCGCGCCTCCTCGCGGATCAGATCGTAGACCTCGAGCTTCGTGCCGATGTCGACGCCGCGCATGGGATCGTCCATCAGGACGATGCGGGCGTCGGAGCCGAAGGCGCGCGCGAACAGGGCCTTCTGCTGGTTGCCCCCGGACAGCGACAGGATGTTGTTGCGGATGTCGGGTGTGCGGATGTTGATCCTCCTCTGCCAGCTCGAGGCGAACTCGTCCTCGCGCGTGCGCGAGATCAGGAGGCCGCTGCGCAGCCTTCCGATCGAGCGGATGCTGATGTTCTCGGCGATCGACCAGAGCGGGAAGATGCCGTCCGATTGCCGGTCGCCGGCGACGAGGGCGACCGGCGCGGTGACCTCGATGCGCTCGCTCCTGCGCGATGCGCCCTTGAAGATCTCCAGGAGCAGTTCAGTCTGGCCGTGTCCGGAGAGGCCGGCGAGACCGATGATCTCCCCTTCATGCGCGACGAGCTCGGCGCCGTCCTGCTGCCGTTCGGGCTTGGCGCGCACGCGGACCGGCGCGGCGCTGAGCCTCTGCGAGGCGCCTTCGTCGCCGGCGCGCGTCCGCCTTTCGGCCGCTCCCATTGCGGTGACCAGCTTGTCGCGATCGAAGGCGCCGGCCGCGTCGCCCGCGACCACCTTGCCGTCGCGCATGACGATGATGCGGTCGCAATGCTCGAGGATCTCGCCCAGAAGATGGGAGATCAGGATGCAGCTGGCTCCGCCGGTGACGATGCGGCGGACGAACGACAGGAGCTGGCCGGCGGTGCGGGCATCGAGCGAGGAGGTCGGCTCGTCCAGAATGACGAGCCGCAACGGGTCGTCGGTGACGGTGAAGGCGCGCGCCACCTCGACCATCTGGCGCCTGTCGATCGGCAGGTCGCGGACGATGTCTGCCGCCGCGATGCCGTGCCCCGGAAAGATCTCGTCGAGTTTGGCGAGGATGAGCTCGCCGGCGCGCCGCCGCCATCCCAGGCCCCTCAGCGAGGCGTGATTGATGCGCGCGTTCTCCGCCACGGTGAGGTTGGGGCAGAGCGACAGCTCCTGGAAGACGCAGCGGATGCCGAGAGCCCCGGCGACGGCGACGGAGTAGCCTGCCTGCTGGACGCCCCCGACGGCGATGCGGCCCCCGTCCGGCGTCAGCGTCCCGGCGAGGATGTGCATCAGCGTCGATTTGCCGGCACCGTTGTGTCCGACAAGGCCGACGCACTCTCCCGCGGCTATGGCGAAGTCGACACCGTCGAGCGCCCGGACGGCGCCGAAGTGCTTTTCGACGCCGTCCAGGCTGGCGATCACGTCTGCGCCTGCCTCGGCCATCACCGATGATCCCCGGGATGGCGCAGGCGCGCAACTCGCCCTGCGCGATTCACTTCATGTTGGCTTTGATGGCCGCGATCGCGTCGGCCTGCGTGTATTCATGGCTGGCGACCCCGCCCTTGTCGATCGTCGGCAGGACCGCCTCGAAGTCGTCCTGGGTGAAGGCGAGGTAGGGCACCAGCAGGTCGTGCGGCACGTCCTTGTTGCCGTCGAGGATCTGCTGGGCCACCCAGAAAGCGAGGGTCGACACGCCCGGCGCGATCGAGGCCGACCAGGTCACGTAGCCGTCCTTCTCCTTCTGCTCTTTCCACCATTGCAGCTCGTCCTGCCGGTTGCCCATGATGATCGCCGGGCGCGGCCGCTTGGCGGCGGCGAAGGCCTGGGCGGCACCGTAGCCGTCGCCGCCCTGATCGACGACGCCGACGATGTCGGGCAGCGAGGGAAGCACGGTCGCGACCGCCTTCTGCGCCGTTGTCTGGTCCCAGTCGCCCGTCACCGACGAGGCGATCTTGAACTCGGGGTGCGCCGCGACGCCTTCGAGGATCCCGGCGTGGATGGCCTCGTCGATGGAGGTGCCGGCGAGACCGCGGATCTCCAGCAGATTCCCGCCCTTGGGCTGGAACTTCGCCATGTGCTCGACTTCCTGCTTGCCCATGTCCTTGAAGTCGACGACGACGCGCCACGCGCAGGGCTCGGTGACGATACCGTCGAACGACACGACCACGATGCCGGCGTCGCAGGCCTGCTTGATGGCGCCGTTGAGGGCGTCCGGCGAGGAGGCGTTGATGACGATGGCGTCGTAGCCTTGCAGGATCAGGTTCTGGATCTGCGCAGCCTGGGTCGGCACCTCCTTGTCGGCGGTCGTGAACACGTCCGCCGCGGCGACGACGTGATCGGCGACCGCCTTCTTGGTGACGATGTCGTAGCTCTTCAGCATCGCCTGCCGCCAGGAGTTTCCGGCATAGTTGTTGGAGAACGCGATCTTCTTGGTGCTGGTGTCGGCCGAAGCCGTTCCGGCGACGACGGCGGTCAGCGCCGCCAGCGCCAGGATTTTCGTCAAACGGTTCATGCGAGCTCTCCCTATGGGCTGAGGTCTTGTGCCTTGAAGGACCGGTCTCGGACCCTTCGCTCTGGGCCAGCCGCAATCTACTTATGGCAAAAGGCCCGGACAAGCGCGCCAAGGGGCGGGCACCCGGTTGAAAAGGCCCGTGTTGCGCGATCCTTCGCTGATCCTGAGGTGGTGCGAGGACTGAAAACCGACTTCCTGCCGCAGCGGTCGCAGCCTGCCGAGATCGTCAAGAGAACCAGGATGGAAGACATATCGCCCTCTGGGCACGATCGAGCCTGCGGCGCTTCGCTCGACATGGCCGAGGAGTTCCTGCTCAGCTCGATTGCGGTCGTGGTCCTGGGCGGCACGAGCATCGCGGGCGGCCGGCCGACGGTCGCCGGCGTCTGGGGCGCGGCGCTGTTTCTCTACCTTCTGGTGACCATGCTGAACGTGTTCCGGTGAGCGCCGGCCTGCGCTACGTCCTTACCGGGCTGATCATCATCGGCGTGCTCGCGCTCGCAGGCGGCGAGAAGGAGCGCTGAAGGCGAAGGGCATCAGGCGCCCGCGCTGGGGATGCGGCCGAAATCGTCCTGGAAGCGCTCGATATCCTTCTCGTCGAGGATCGGGCCCTGCTGGACCTCGATGAAGACGAGCCGCTCGCTGCCGGGGTTCGCAACGCGATGAATCGCGCCACAGGGAACGTGGACGTGCTCGCCCGTGCGGCAGCGCACGGTCCGGTCACCGACCGTCGCGTCGCCTTCGCCCGCGACCATCACCCAATGCTCCTCCCGGTGACGGTGGCGCTGCAGCGACAGCCGCGCGCCCGGGTTGACGGTGATCCGCTTGACGACATGGTCCTCGCCGATCGCGACGACCTCCCAGGTGCCCCAGGGGCGGGTGTCGTGCTCGCCGACCGTATAGGTGGTGCTCACAAAAGGCTCCCCTCTAGTTCAACTCGCAGCGGACCGCGCCGCGCTCAGCTGATGACGTCGCAGCGATGCCAGATCTCCTGCTCGGTGCTTTCGTCCCGGCTGAGGCGGACCGTGTTCTCGTTCAGGAGCAGCATCGAGATCGTCGTCCCGGCATCGCTCTCCCCCGCCGGGACGACGTAGGAGAAGTGATGGCGCGAGTAATTGCCGGTGGTATGGCTGCCGCCGGGCGTGACGATCGCCGGTCCGGCGATGGTCACGACCCGGCCGTCCGCGGCGCACCAGTTGCCATCGATCACATCGGCCCGCCCGACGCCCGGCGCCAGCAGATAGCCCGCCGCCGCCAGACCGAGGGCGAAGCCGAACCGTCCCTTCGACACCTCCACCTCCCCAGAAGACCGCGGCAAAGGTTTCCGGCATCGAGAATAGGCTGGCTGCGTGCCGATGAACAATCCTCGCGACACGCTGTGCTGCGGCCGGCCATCGACGCCGGCGCCGGGCCGGTACGAAGTTGCCGCCCGGCCACGCTCGGCAGGAATCCATCGGCAACTCAAGAACAGGTGATGCAACGTGTGAACTCCTCCACAGGTGACGCCGGAGATCGCGCCTAAGTGTAGGGCATTCCCACCGGCAGCCTGTCACCGGGGGGCACCGAACCGCGATGGCTCGGGTTGAGGCGTTCAGGGGGAGAGGGTCGTCATGTTGCGCTGTCTTTTTTGGTTGAGCGTGGCCGCGATTGCGGCAGCGTCCGGACCTGCCGAGGCCGAGATCCGGATCGGCTTTGCCAACCCCCTGTCCGGACCTTACGCCACCTCCGGCGAGCGCAACCGGATCGCGGTGGAGCGCGCGGTTGAGGACCTCAACCGGCAGGGCGGCGTGCTCGGCCAGGAGGTGAGGCTGATCGTCGCCGACGACGCCTGCGGCCTGCAGCGTGCGGTGGAGGCGGCGCGTGAGCTGGTCCGGGCCGGCGTGGTCGCCGTGGTCGGGCACATGTGCTCGCATTCGTCGCTGTTGGCGGCGGGCATCTACGAAACCGCAGACATTCTGATGATCACGCCGAGCTCGACCCACCCTCGCCTGACCGAGGAGGGCCGCCGCAACGTGTTCCGCCTGATCGGGCGCGACGATGAGCAGGGCAAGCTCGCGGGCAATTTTCTGGCCGATCACTGGTCGGGCGAAAAGATCGCCATCCTGCACGACGGCAGCACCTATGGCGAGGGGCTCGCCCAGCAGGCGCGCAATCAGCTGCACGCGCGCGGCGTGAGGGAGGCCATCTACGACATCTACTCACCCGGTGCAATGGACTACCTCTCGCCCGTAATGCGTCTGGAGCAGGCCGGGATCAAGGTGCTCTACATCGGCGGCTACGGCCCGGATGCGGGGCTGATCCTGCGCACGGTGCGCGAGCGCGGCCATCGCCGCCTCCAGCTGATGGGGGGCGACGGGATCAATATGGACGAGTTCTGGACGATCGCCGCTCCGGCAGGCGAGGGGACGATCTTCACCGCTCGCCCCAACGTTCGCCTGCAGCCGGCGGCGGCGGCCGTGCTGGAGGAGTTTCGCGCGCGTGGGCTGCTGGCGCGCAGC
>JBKPDM010000204.1:0-1716 GCA_046727895.1 Pseudomonadota bacterium
GTCTGACTGGGGGGTTCGAACGCATCCATCAGCTGTCCGGGACCGGCGGGTGCATCTATTGCATTGCACCTCTCCCCTTTTCGGGGTACTTCATCGGCTATGGCCAGCACGTCAGGGGAGGCTGCTGGACGGCAGCCGGCACCTCAAACGCGAGCCGAATATCAGCTTTGCAATACTCTTAACGTCGCTGCCGATCAAAGCGGCAGGTCACGTCCCAGATGATGGTGTAGGTAGCGGCGGGAGCGGAGCCGCTCGCGAAGCGCGCCCACGGGTAGCGCCGTAGCGAGCGAGCGGCTCCGCGGGGGTCATCGTCGATCTCCGGTAGTAGGGTCGGGTCGCCAAATCCACGACCTGAACCGAGGACCGAGCGATGACCGACGACATAGTGCATCTGCGCGCGCTGCTGGAGAACAGCCCGGACGCGGACTTTCTGCGGGAGATGATCGGTTTTGCCGCACAGCGGCTGATGGAGCTGGAAGTCGAGGGGCTGACCGGCGCGGCCTGGGGCGAGAAGAGCGCCGAGCGGCTGGTGCAGCGCAACGGCTACCGCGACCGCGCCTGGGAGACCCGCGCTGGTACGGTCGAGCTGCGCATCCCGAAGCTGCGCAAGGGCAGCTACTTCCCCGGCTTCCTGGAGCCGCGGCGGATGGCGGAGAAGGCGCTCACCGCGGTAGTGCAGGAGGCGTATATCCAGGGCGTCTCGACCCGTTCGGTCGACGACCTGGTCAAGGCGATGGGCATGAGCGGCATCTCCAAGAGCCAGGTGAGCCGGCTGTGCGCCGAGATCGACGACAAGGTGAAGGCCTTCCTCGATCGGTCGCTGGAAGGCGACTGGCCCTACCTGTGGATCGACGCGACCTACGTCAAGGTGCGCCAGAGCGGCCGCGTCGTCTCCGTCGCGGTGATCGTTGCGGTGGGCGTCAACAGCGACGGGCGCCGCGAGGTGCTCGGCATGGACATCGGCCCTTCGGAGGCCGAGACGTTCTGGACCGCCTTTCTGCGCAAGCTCACCCGGCGCGGCCTGCGCGGCGTCAAACTGGTGATCTCCGACGCGCACGAGGGCCTGAAGGCCGCCGCCGCCCGGGTGCTGCACGCCACCTGGCAGCGGTGCCGGGTGCATTTCATGCGCAACGCACTGGCGCATGCCGGCAAGAGCGGCCGGCGCGTCGTCTCCGCCTTCATCGCCACAGCCTTCGCCCAGGATGATGCCGAGGCGGCGAAGACGCAGTGGCGCAAAGTCGCCGACCAGCTGCGCCCCAAGCTGCCGAAGCTCGCCGCGTTTCTGGACGAGGCGGAAACGGACGTGCTGGCGTACATGAGCTTCCCCAAGGACCACCGGGCCAAGATCCACTCGACCAACCCACTCGAACGGGTCAATGGCGAGCTGAGGCGGCGCACCGACGTTGTCGGCATCTTTCCCAATGAGGATGCGATCACCCGCCTGGTCGGCGCCATCCTGCTCGAACAGAACGACGAATGGGCCGTCCAGCGGGCCCGCTACATGACCCTGGAAACCATCGCTCCGCTCAGCGATGATCCCCTCGTCAGCTTGCCAGCCCTGGCCGGCTGACCCTCCCGGCCCACGCCGGAGATCGAGGCAACTACGCCCGCACCCACACCGCTCCAGGGGACTCGATCTTCCCCTTATCAGCGTCCGGCGTTGCTGAGCAGGGCATGGGCGAGGGCGAATTCATCGGCGAATGGGAAGGCTGAGGC
>JBKPDM010000205.1:0-3262 GCA_046727895.1 Pseudomonadota bacterium
CCACGACGCCGCAGTCGTCGCGTAAGATCTCGAGCGCGCGTCCGAGCCCCTCTATGGCACGTTCCCACCATTTCTCCACGGCGGAGGCTTCGAGGTCGAGAACATCCTTCCGCTTGCAGGATGGGGCGGCGCGGCAGGCCAGCGCGACGGCCTGCAGAGCGTAGTAGGGGTCCGTCTCGAAATCATCGATGATCGGGAAGCGCTCTTTCGCCGAAGCCCACAGGCTGCGCAGGTTGACGTTCTTCGGCCAGAAGCGCGCGGTCAACAACTCGAACGGGCTCAGCTTCACGCCGGTGCGGTTCAGGGTTTCAAAAATCGTGCAAAACCGCATCCGCAGACGTCTCGTCTGTGTGTGTGACCACCGGAAACCGGTAATCGTCGATCCTCTGTATCCACGGCTCAACGTGATCGTCCAGCGCATCCTCGAGGCGCAGGCGCTCGTCCTCTTGTCGTGAACGAGCTACACGCTTGGTCCATTTGCTGAAGTCGCCCATCCCTCCCTTGAGGACACTCAAAGGCAGGAAAAGCTCCTGCGTCTGCGTGTCGAAGCTTTCGTATCGCCGCGCCCGATGACGGTTCGCGCGCAGATGGAAGATCGCCTCCTCGAAATCGGCACCATCGAGCAGCCGGCGGAGATCGAGGAAATAGCGATGCTCCCCAACGCCGTAGAAGGCCTGGTACAGCGACGTGAGCCGCTGCTGTCCGTCCAGGACCAAAAGGTCGGGCCGTGGCCTGACAGCTCAGCCGCACCTTGGAACTCACGGAATGCGAACAGTCGCTGCGTGTTGCGGATGCGAAGCAGACTGCCCGCCGGATAGTTGCTGGCGATCGATACAATCAACTCCTGCGTCGCGTGCGGTTCCCAAACGAAATCGCGCTGAAAATCGGGCAGGGCTGCCTCACCGTTGTGGACCTGGCCGAGGAGTTCTTTGAGTTCACGTGGGTTGGTGTCCTCAAACATGCTCGTCATCTGATCGGCACCTGCTGTTGAAATTTCAATGCGGCTCGCCGGCTATGGAAAGCAGCTCGCTCAGGCGAAGCATTCTGCCGATCTCGGCGAAGCCCACTTCGCCGAAGTCGTGGCCGGAGATGTAGCGTGGGCGTCCCGGCCATGTCGCCGTCGATCTGCACGATGGCGAGCCGGTGCCATTTCATGGCGTTGCGGGCGCGCAGCAGCTCGTTGCGGGTGATGGTCACGCGGTCGTTGCCGGGGCCCAGGCCCTTGACCTCTATGAAGCGTAGGTGGCCGTTGCTGGCGGGATCGTGCGATTCGACGTCGTAGCCGCAATTGTCGCGGCTGACGTCGCGCGGCTCGAAGCCCAGCGCCCGCTCGGCTGCCATGACCGCGTCCATGGCCAGGCGCTCGATCTCGGCGCGGCGGGTGAGATCGATCTCGGGCGGGGCGGCATCGTCACCACCGTCTGTCACGCCGAGCTCTCGGAGCAGGCCGATTGGTACCACCAGGGCGCCGGCGATCACGAGGGGCGGCAATGCTGCAATATCGCGCTCGCGGGCGAGCTCGGCCAGGCGGCGCTGCAGGCGGTCGGCCAGCTCCTCGGCGCGGGCGGCGGCGCGCTGCGGGTTCATGCGCGGCTGCTTGCCGGCGCGCTCCTGGTCCTTCAGGACCTCGGCGCGGTGGTCCCAGTAGTTGATCTCGCGCTTCAGCCGGGCCTGGACCTCGCGCTCGACCTTGTCGATCTGGGCGAGGCGGCGGGCGCGCACCTCCTCCACCTCGCGGGGCACCAGGTGCTGGACGGCGTGGCCGATCACCCGGCTCTCGAGGTCGCCTCTGAGCCATGGTTCCTCGAGCCGGGGTGCGATTGCGGCGCGCTCGGCCTCATGAGCCGGCCGGTAGTCGAGGTAGGGGGCGGGGCCGGCATCGCGGAGCGCACCGTCCTCGAACAGCTCGACGAAGTGGAGCTGGCGGGCGACGATCTGGTGGCGGCCGTGGCGGTCGGCGCGGCCGTCCTGGATCGCCTGGTCGAGGGTGACGAGGACGCGAAGGCGCAGGCCCTGATCGCGCGGATCGACCAGGACCGCGCCCTGCTTCATCAGCTCGCGGTGGCGCTCGAGGGTGAGGTCGATGGTGGCGTCGAGCAGCGGGTGGCCGGGGCATACGAAGGCGGCGACCGGAGGCCCCGCGATATGGGGCTTGTCGAAGCAGATGCGCTCGTAGCGGGCAAGGACCGGGGCGCCGATGCCGGTCTGGCGGTCGCGCTCGCGGAGCGCGCCCGGCACGCGGGAGATCTCGAAGCGGCCGGTCTCGCGCCGGTGGATGCGGCCGCCCAGGTGCTCGAAGGCCGCGCGGAAGAAGCTCTCGATGTAGTGGGGCTGGAGGCGTTGAGCGTGCGCCCGCTCCATCTGCTCGCGGATCGCCTGGACCTTGGTGAAAGGCAGGGTCTCTTGGGTCAGCGCGCGGCGCTCGAGCAGGTCCAGGAGGTGGGCGTGGCCGGCCGCGTCGTCGACCACCTGAAGGAGGCGCGCCTTGACCTCGGGCTGCTCGCCGTAGCGGATCGCCTCGATCAGGAGGTCGCGTAGCGGCTTCTGCTCGAACAGCTGGCCGAGGACGCGGTAGACCCGGCCACCGAGCGCCTTGCGGGCCACTTCCAGCTTCTCCAGGAGGCGGTCGTAGACGGCGCCCTCGCGGGTCTCGCGGGCGACCAGGTTCCACAAGTGGCAGACCTCGGTCTGACCGATCCGGTGGATGCGGCCGAAGCGCTGCTCGATGCGGTTCGGGTTCCAGGGCAGGTCGTAGTCGACCATGAGGTGGGCGCGCTGGAGGTTGACGCCCTCGCCGGCGGCATCGTTCGCGACCATGATCAGGACCGTGGGGTCGTGCAGGAAGGCGTTCATGGCGTTGCGCCGCGCCTCGCGGGCGAGCCCACCGTGGATCTCGACCACGGCCTCGGCGCGGCCGAGGCGGGTGCGGATCTTGTCGGCGAGATAGGTGAGCGTGTCGCGCGGCTCGGTGAAGATGATCAGCTTCCGCCGGTTGCCGGCGGGGTCGGTCATGATCGGCTGATCGAGAATGCTTTGCAGCTCGCGCCACTTGGTGTCGGTGCCCGACCGGCGCAGCGCCTGGGCCTGCTCCTCGAGACGGGTCAGCGCCGCGATCTCGATTTCGAGCTCGGTGATGGTCTGGGCAGCTGTGGCGCTGTCGACCAGCTGCTCCTCGACCACCTCGACCTCGTCCTCGGGCCGCTCGTCGAGGTCCTCGAAGACCTCCGGGCGATAGGAGGCCAACTCACGGGCGGCTTCGAGA
>JBKPDM010000206.1:0-30720 GCA_046727895.1 Pseudomonadota bacterium
CCCGCCCGCTCGCCGAGCGCGAGCGCGTCGCCGAGGGTGCGCACGCCCTCGGCCGCGAGCAGCTCGAGCAGACGCAGGAACACCTGCGCCGTGCCGATCGCGTCCCCGAGCGCCTGGTGCCGGTCGACCAGCGTGACGCCGAAGCGCGCCGCGATCGCATCGAGCGAATGCTCGATCACGTGATCGTGCAGGACGGCGGACAACAGCAAAGTGTCGAGCACCGGATGGTCGAAGCGTACGCCGCAACGCTCCTCCTCGCGCCGGACGAACGCCATGTCGAAGGCGGCGTTGTGCGCGACCAGAACGGCATCGCCGACGAAGGCGCGGAACTGCGGCAGCACGATCTCGAGCGGCGGCCGCCCCCGGACCATGGCATCGGTGATGCCGTGGAAGCGGATCGAGCTCTTGGGGATCGGCCGGCCGGGGTCGACCAAGGCTTCGAACACATCGCCGCTCAGCAGCCGCCGGTTCACGATCCGGACACCCGCGATCTGGATGATCCGATCGCCGTGCGCGGGATCGAGCCCGGTGGTCTCGGTGTCGAAGACGACGTAGCTGAGCTCGCCGAGCGGCCGGGCGAGCTGCGGAATCGCAAGGTCGCGGTCCTTGGTCAGCAGGTCGAAATCGTAGAACTCGGGCCGGGGCGGGAGGGGCGAGGCGCTACTCCGGCGCTCGCCAACCTGTGGCCGCCGCGGCGCCGGCAGTGGCAGACGCAGGAGCGCGAAGCCCGCGCGGTCGTGACGCTGGCTCCAGAGCTCGCTCTGGTGATGGCGGAGCACGTCGCGCAGCCGCCTGGCACTCTGGTCCGGGTCGAGCGGCCGATCGAGCCAGGCCTCGATCGTGCCGAGCGCCAGCGGCTCGCCCGGCCAGACCAGATCCAGCTCGACCCGCCGGTCGCGCCCGTGCACTTCCAGATCGAGCGCCCCGACCCCGGCCGCCTCGGCGGTCCGGCGCGCCAGGCGCTCGAGCAGGAGCGTCAGATGATAGCCGTCGCCGTGCAGCCAGAGACCGGGGCCGACCGCGGTCAGCAGCAGCCCGGTGGGATCGCCCGCCAGGCGGCGGTTGACCCAGCGCACCAGATCGCCGCTGTAGAGGTCGGCGCGCGGCCAGTCACCGGTCGACAGCCCCTCGGCGACCGCGCAGAGCGCCTCCAGACGATCGCTGAGCGCGGCGCTCTCGCGCTCCAGCACGTCGACGAAGGCGGCGCGCTCGGCGGGCTGCAGCCGGTGGCGCGCGCCGAGCACCTCGGCCGCCGCCCGGAGCGCGGCGAGCGGCGCCCGCAGCTCCTCGGTCATCTGCGCCACCCGGGCTTCGCTCTGCTCGACCCTCACGAGACGCTCGGTCGCGTCCATGAAATCGAGGACGAAGCCGGTGGCGACACCCGCCGGATCGAGAATCAGGGCGAGGCGACAGCGGAGCAGCCGGGCGCCGTCAGCGGTTGCGCAGACGAACTCTTCGCGCTCCGGCGCGAGCGGGCGCGTCTCCGCCCCGGCCTGGCGCTCGCGCAGCAGCTCGAAGGCATGGACGATCGGCTCGCGCGCGATCAGGCGATCGAGCGGCCGGTCGAGCCCGAGCTCGGGATTGCCACCCAGGATGCGCAGCGCGGCGTCGTTGAACAGAAGGATGCGCCGGTCGGCCGAGCACGCGATCAGGCCGTCCGAGAGATTGCGCAGCACGGCCTCGATGCGGCTCTGCTGGTCGCGCACGCGCGCCATGGCATTCTCGAGCGCCGCCGTCTGCTCGCCATGGCTACGGCGCCAGCGCTCGGCGAGTGCCAGGATCGCATCGACCAGCTCGCCCAGGCCGTGGCCTTCGGGTGGCGTGATCGCACGCTCGGCATTGGCGTGGAGCAGGAGGCGGATCTCGCGCGCGAGCGCTGTGCCCGACTGCACCCAGCTCCGGTCGAGGGCGAGCCAGATCAGCGCCTCCACGGCGATCAAACCCAAGGCGATGCCCGTCCAGGCGAGCGGGGCGGGCAGGGCGTAGCGGGCGATCAGCCAGTCGGCGCCGACCGGCGCGGCGGCGGTGGTCAGGCCGAGCACCCCGAACAGCAACCAGAGACGCGTGCGAGCAGGCATGCCGGTGCCGGTGGCAGCGCTCGAAGCTCAGGCGGGCTCGAGCATCTGCTTGACCCTCACCACCAGCTCGCGGGTCGAGAACGGCTTGGTGACGTAGGCGTCGGCGCCGAGCGCAAGGCCCTTGTCGCGCTCGATCTCACGGCCCCGCGCGGTCAGCATGATGATCTTGGTCCTGGCCCAGGCGGGATTGGTGCGGATCCTCTGGCAGACCTCGAAGCCGTCGAGCTTGGGCATCATGACGTCGAGCAGGACGAGATCGGCGGGCGCCCTGTCCAGCGCCTCGAGCGCCGCCTCGCCGGTCGGCGCGACCTCCACCTGAAATCCCTCGCGCTCCATCAGGAAGCGCAGCGACATGACGATGTTCGGCTCGTCGTCGACCACCAGCACCCGCTTGGCCATGGCGCGCCCGCCTTCCCCGACAGTTCGCCTTCCGTTCCGCCTATTAAACGCCATCCGGGCGCCGCTGTCAGGTCGATTTTGCCCCTCTGTGCTTATAGACCGTGGCGCTCGCAACTGTCTGCCGGCACCCTTGGCGGCGAAGAAACTAGGCGTGGGCGAGATACGCCGCCGGAGTGAGGATCGCTGTCCCGTGGAACTGGCGGAGCGCCAGAAGGTCGGCATCGCCCGTCAGTAGGAACTCGGCGCGGCCGGCGAGAGCGAGCTCGAGGAACTTGTCATCGCGCGGATCGCGACACAGCTCGATGCGCTGCATGATCGGCACGAGCTCGATCACACGTGCGAGCTCTTCGAGGAAGATCGTGCTTTCAGAGGGCGACACATAGGCCATAACCTTCGGCCGGCGGAGTACCGAGGCCCAGCTCTCGGAGCGTATCGTCCGATGACAGGATGACGCCGATCTCGCGAGCGCGATTCCAAGCCAGGCGCGGCTTGGACTGCGAAAACATGAGCGCGCTGACCAGGACATTTGTGTCGAAGACGAAGCGGCGTCTACCGCTCATTCAAGATCTCGGCCAGCTTCTCCTCCGTGAGCCCACGTTCCCTTGCGCGCCGGCTGATGATATCCATGACGGCTTCGAGCGTCGCGGCAGCTGCGAGCTCGGTATCCTCCGGCTCGATCACGACCGTTACCCGCTGATCCAGCGCGAAGCGACCCTCTTCGCGCCAGGCCTCCGGCAGCTCGCGAGCGATCACGGTCTTTTGCAAGCGTACGGCTTCCATAGCGTTCATCGTATCCTAGAGCCCGGTGAGCTGCAAAGGGACGCCTCGTATCTATCACGAGCGCTCGAGGCTCGCACCGGTCTGCCCGATCACATCGAACACACGAACGTGGCCGTGGAAGGCCACCCATGGTCGGCGATGCCGGCCCGGCCGGTCGCCGCGCAAGATCTCCGGCCTGTGACTTGGTAATCTCTTGTAACTCTGTGATCTGAGACCTATCGTCTTTACCGTCAGAGCGGAGGCGGGCATGTCGCGAACCGCGATCGTGCTGACGCTGATCATGGGGATTGCCCTTCGGCGTCGCACGCCGGACGTGATGGCGCTGCTTCAGCGGGACCCTCGCACAACATGTGCGTCGCGGCCGGAAATTGATCGAACCCGCGGGCTGCAATGGAGTGTCTGAGATGAGCCTGCATGTCATAGGGAAGAGGCGCGGTTGGTTGGCACTGGCCGCGTTGGTCGTTTCGAGCCTGACCGCCGTATGCGCCAGCGCGGCGCAGGTAGCCCTGTCAATACGGGCTACTTCGGGAACGTCGCCATCAAGGGCTACGATCCGGTTGCCTATTTCACCGAAGGCCGGGCGGTGAAGGGGTCGGAGCGATTCGCCTACGACTGGCTCGGCGCCACCTGGCAGTTCGCCAGCGCCGAGCACCGGGAGACCTTCGCCGCTGCCCCGATCCGGTACGCACCGCAATACGGCGGCTTTTGCACGTATAGCGTCGCCCACAACGTGATCTTCAACATCGACCCGGAGGCCTGGCGCATCGTCAATGGCAAGCTCTACCTATTCGGCAACAAAGCCGGATTGGAGGAGGAGTGGGATCCCGATCCCGCGGCCGTGGTGGCGAAGG
This sequence comes from Pseudomonadota bacterium, assembly GCA_046727895.1. Taxonomy (GTDB): domain Bacteria; phylum Pseudomonadota; class Alphaproteobacteria; order Geminicoccales; family Geminicoccaceae; genus DATAOG01. Next base: position 4,109 of record JBKPDM010000206.1, read on the forward strand.
CTGACGCCAACTGGCCGGCGATCGAGGCCAAGCTCGTCGCGCGATAACGTCACCGTTCGCCGCATCCTCACGGGCGGCGTCATTGGGTGACCGAAAACCGTTTGGCCTCGTATGCGTTCAGGTACGTGTACTCGTCCTGTTTGTCCGGACTGCCCGTGGGGTTGCGGTAAATCGGACCGCACAGCGGACGTCCCATACTGAGGGCCGGAAACGTCAGGCACAGCAGATCGCCGCGCCGGGAAGCCCCGCCCGTGACCTGCATGTTCGGCCCACGCTCGATGAAGGTGCCGTCGGTTTCGACATACTGCACGAACGGCCCGAAGCCGACGCGCTCGCCAGCCCAGGTGCGCCCAAAGGTCGAGGCGTCGATCGCCTCGCCCTTCAGCTGGTGCGCGGGATCACCCTCGACGCCATAGGGCCACTCATACAACCCGGCCAGCCGCAGCGCCTCGAGCCGATCGTTCAAATCCTGCTCTCGGGCATGATGTGCGAAGGTGACGCGAAACCAGGCGGTGCACATGCCCGGCTGACTCTGAAGCAAGGCCCTGATGGCAGCTCTCGCCTCGTCCAGCCGCCCCAGGCGTGCGTTGGCCCCGGCGAGCGTTTCCAGGCCGAGGTAGCCCATGGCCACGTCCTGTTCCTTGCCCAGCGCCGCGAGCGCGTCGACGTAGCGATGGTTCATGTACAGCACGAAGGCCTGATATTCGCGGACCTGACGGCCCGGCTTCGGGTTCAGTCGCAGCACCGTCTCCATCGCCCGAAGCGCGTCCTCATGCAGACCAGCGTAGACCAGCACGACCGCGAGGTTGAGGTAGGCCTCGGCGCTGTTCGGGCCGAGGGCGACCGCCTTGCGCGCCGATGCGACCGCCTCGTCGTGTTGGCTGTCGAGCATCTGCAGCAGAGCCAGTACGGAGTAGCTGAGCGACAGCTGGGGATTCAGGGCGAGCGCCCGGCCCGCCGCCTCATAAGCACGCTTGCGGGCGACCGCGGCTGGTAGGGTATTGGCGAAGTCGTAGGCAAGAACATCGGTCGCCACTCTGGCATAACCCGCGTAGGCATCGGCGAACCTTGGATCGAGCGCGATCGCTTTGTCGTAATAGGCCAGGGCATCGGCCGCCGAAACCTCGTCCGCTCGATAGGCCAGTTGCTCGGCGCGCAGATAGTAGTCGTACGCTTCCAGGCTCTCGGTCGGCAGACGAGCCACCTGACTCTGTTCGGTTTCAGTCAGCTGCACCGACAGCGCCTTGACGATCTGGCCGATCACCTCGTCCTGGAGCGCGAAGATGTCGGCGTATTCGCGGTCGAAACGGTCGGCCCAGAGTTGGTTGCCGCTGGCGCCATCGATCAGCTGCGCATTGATTCGAAGCCGGTCGCCCGCGCGACGCACGCTGCCTTCGAGCACGTAGCGTACGCCGAGTTCCTTCGCGACCTTCCGGCTGTCGACGGGCTTGTCCTTGTAAATGAAGACGGAGTTGCGGGCGATGGTGAGCAGGCCGGAGATCTTGGACAAGTCTGTGATCAGATCGTCGGTCAGGCCGTCAGCGAAATACCCCTCCTCGGGATTGTCGCTGAGGTTCTCGAAGGGCAGCACGGCGATCGACGGCTTGTCCGGGACCGGCGAGGCAGCGGCCTGGGTGGGCGCCTCGGCAGGATGCTGCCATGGTTGCAGCCAGGCTGCGACGCCGACCGCAGTCAGCAACGCGAGGGCAAGCGCTGCGAACGCCGCCCACCGCCATTTCCGCGTGTCGGCCCGCTTCGGGCGGAGCTTCCCGGCAACCTGGCCGGCGTTGAGCAGCAGACGATAGACGGTCACCGGCTCCGGGATGTTCTTGACCCGGTGCTCGCCCATCGGCTCGAAGCCAAATGCGACCTTGCTCTTGACCTGGTTGTAGACGTTGCGGGCGACGAAGATGCTGCCGGGGTCGGCCAGGCCCTCGAGGCGCGCAGCAATGTTGACGCCGTCACCGTAAATGTCGTCGTCCTCGATGATGATGTCGCCGATGTTGATCCCGATCCGGAAGGCAATCCGCTGGTCTTCGGGAAGCTCCGCCTGGCGCTCGGTGACGCCCTTCTGGAGCGCGGCCGCGCATTCGATCGCGTCGACCACGCTCGCGAACTCGATCAGCGCGCCGTCGCCCGTCAGCTTGACGACGCGGCCGTGATGCTCGGCGGTCTTGGGCTCGAGGAAATCCTTGCGCAGCGCCTTGAGGCGCGCGTGCGTGCCCGCCTCGTCGAGCGCCATCAGCCGGCTGTAGCCGACGACATCGGCGGCGAGAATTGCCGCGAGCCTGCGCTCCATAGCCCTCTCCTTCCGGCCGGGAGCGGGAAGGTGATTGCAGATGGTACGCTCGATGATCCCGCTGCGCTAGGACTCGCTGTGGCAACGGTTGCGTTCGGTTGGGGGGAAGCAGGATCGCGAAGGCACTACTAATGTGTTGCAATAGCTAATGCCATACGCTAGCATCGGTTCAGATGATCAGGTCGCTCAAGAACGAGGCCGCGCATGCCGCTTGGGCGCGCCGCTTCGTGAAGGGCGTGCCGCAAGATGTCCTCCGGATCGGCAACCGGAAGCTCTTGCAGCTACATAACGGCCGCTCCTTGAGCGATCTGCGGGCACCGCCCGGCAACCGCCTGGAGACGCTCAGGGGCGATCGCGCTGGTCAGCACAGCATCAGGATCAACGACCAATGGCGGGTCTGTTTCGTCTGGCGCGATGGCGACGCGCACGATGTGGAAATCGTTGACTACCACTAGGTGGTCGCAAAGCGAGGTGACGACATGGCCGACTTCCCTCCGACTCACCCGGGCGAGGTACTGCGCGAGGACTTCCTGCGGCCGCTCGGCATGAGCCAGTACGCGCTCGCCAAGGCGCTGGGTGTGCCCGAGATGCGCATCAGTGAGCTTGTCCATGGCAAGCGGGCGGTCACGCCCGACACGGCGCTGCGGCTGGCTCGATACTTCGGGACCTCAGCCGAGTTCTGGCTCGGCATGCAGATGACCTTTGATCTGGAGCAGGCGCGCGAGCGAGCGGGTGCGGCGATCGAGGCGACGGTCGATCCCCGTGCTGCCTGATCAACGGTCCACCCGATCCGAGATTGCCGGAGGGCGAGCCCTTCTCGTCGGCGGTCATCAAGCGCGAATAGCCGACGACATCGGTTAGCGAGAATCGCCGCCAATCGGCGCGGTCTGCTGCGCCATTCGGTCCTTTTTCGCCCCGATCGATCTTCGCCTCACCTTCCGCGCCCGGCGGCGCGAGGTGCGCAGTGCGGTCGAACGCATCCTCGCCTGGCGGCCCGAGCGGGTGATCCTGGCGCATGGCCGCTGGTATGCCGAGAACGGCGCGGCGGAGCTGGCGCGCGCGCTGCGCTGGACCGGCGCCCGGCCGCCGGAGGCTCGACCCGCCACCTAGGGCGAAGAGTTCGCACCGACCTTTTGTCGCCCGCCGATCACTGCTGGAAGGCCGCCGGCTTCAACGCGGCGATCTTGTCAGGCGCCTCGATGACGTTGGCCAGACTGGTGCCAGACTGGTAATCGGCCTTGCGGTCGCCGGCTAGACCATCTACATTGTAGATCTCTGGAGGACGGTCGATCGTGCAGGTGCGGGTATCCAGGTGGGGCAACAGTCTGGCCATCCGACTGCCCAAGGCGGCGGTGGCGAGTCTGCAGGTACGCGAAGGTGGACCACTCGATCTCGCGATCGAGGGCGACCGGGTCGTGCTGCGCGCCCCGCGACCGCGCTACACGCTCGAGGAGCTGGTGGCGGCGATGCGCCCCGAGGACCAGCCCGAAGTCCTCGACGACATGGCCGCTCCGCCGGTCGGTGATGAGGTGCTGTGAGCGAGCTGCCCGAGCGCGGCGCTCTGGTCTGGCTCGGTTTCACACCGCAGATGGGACGTGAGGAGGCGGGGCATCGGCCGGCAGTGGTGATCTCGCCACGACTCTATCATGAACGCTCGAAGCTTGCGGTCGTCTGCCCGATCACATCTAACACGCAACCTTGGCCCTGGAAGGTCATGCTTCCGGACGGTCTCGCGGTGGCCGGTGCCGTCCTGGTCGATCAGGTCCGCGCGATCGACCGCGGCGCCCGCCGACTGCGGCTCGTCGGGCAGGCGCCGGAGGCGGTGGTCGCCGAGGTTCAGGCCAAGCTCGCAACCCTGTTCGGGATCGACGGCTGAGCCTCGCGGGCGCGGCCACGCGACAGCCGAGGCCAGCACGCGCGCTTTTTGCAGAAGCTCCGATTCCTGCTAGAAGGCGCCCCAACCCGTGCCCAGGAGCGCTCCCATGGCCGCCTATCAGTACATCTATGTGATGCAGCGCCTGACCAAGATCTTCCCGGGCGGGAAGAAGGTCCTGGAGAACATCACGCTCGCTTTTCTGCCCGGCGCCAAGATCGGCGTGCTCGGCGCCAACGGCGCGGGCAAGTCGACGCTGCTGCGGATCATGGCCGGGCTCGATCACGACGTCTCGGGCGAGGCCCGGGCGGCCGAGGGCGTGCGGGTCGGCTTCCTGCAGCAGGAGCCGGAGCTGGATGCCGCGAAGGACGTGCTCGGCAACGTCATGGACGGGGTTGCCGGGACCAAGGCACTGCTCGATCGGTTCGACGAGGTCTCGGCCGGGTTCGCCGATCCGGACGCCGACATGGACGCGCTGATGGCCGAGCAGGCCGAGCTGCAGGAGAAGATCGATGCCGTGGACGGCTGGGAGCTGCAGCGGACGCTGGAGGTCGCGATGGATGCGCTGCGCTGCCCGCCCGGCGATCAGGACGTCGCCACGCTCTCGGGCGGCGAGCGGCGCCGGGTGGCACTCTGCCGGCTGCTGCTCTCGCAGCCCGATCTCCTCCTGCTCGATGAGCCGACCAATCATCTGGACGCCGAGTCGGTCGCCTGGCTCGAGCGCTTTCTCCAGGACTACAAAGGCACGGTGGTGGCGATCACCCACGACCGCTACTTCCTCGACAATGTGGCGGGCTGGATTCTCGAGCTCGATCGCGGCCGCGGCATCCCCTGGCAAGGCAACTACTCGTCCTGGCTCGAGCAGAAGCAGAAGCGCCTCGCCCAGGAGGAGAGGCAGGAGGAGGCACGCCAGCGGACGCTCGCGCGCGAGCTGGAATGGATCCGCGAGAGCCCGCGCGCCCGGCAGGCGAAGAGCAAGGCCCGGATCACCGCCTATGAGAGCATGCTCGCGGAGGCCCAGGAGCGCGCCCCGGGCCAGGCGCAGATCATGATCCCGCCGGGGCCGCGCCTTGGCGACCTGGTGATCGAGGCCGAGCACCTGCGCAAGGGCTACGGCGAGCGCCTCCTGATCGACGACCTCGACTTCCGCCTGCCGCCGGGCGGCATCGTCGGCGTGATCGGCGCGAACGGCGCCGGCAAGACCACGCTGTTTCGGATGATCACAGGTCAGGAGCAACCCGATGCCGGCAGCCTCCGGATCGGCCCGACGGTCGTGCTCGGCCACGTCGACCAGAGCCGCGACGCCCTCGATCCCAGGAAGACCGTCTGGGAGGAGATCTCGGGCGGGCGCGACCAGATCCAGCTCGGCAGGCGCGAGGTGGCGAGCCGCGCGTACGTCGCCGCGTTCAACTTCAAGGGTTCCGACCAACAGCAGAAGGTCGGCGTCCTGTCCGGCGGCGAACGCAACCGGGTGCATCTCGCCAAGCTCTTGAAGGGCGGCGCCAACGTCATCCTCCTCGACGAGCCGACCAACGATCTCGATGTCGACACGCTGCGCGCGCTCGAGGACGCGCTGCTCGACTTCGCCGGCTGCGCGGTCGTGATCAGCCACGACCGCTGGTTCCTCGACCGCATCGCGACCCACATGCTGGCGTTCGAAGGCGATTCCCAGGTCGTCTGGTTCGTGGGCAACTACCAGGACTACGAGGCCGACCGTCACCGCCGCCTCGGCACCGCGGCCGACCAGCCGCACCGGATCAAGTACAAGCCGCTCAAGGTGGCGTGACGCCGGCGCATCGGTCTCCCAGACGGGGCGTTGCCCGTGGCGCCGGGATCGCCTATGTAGTGCATGACACTACGTCCGGATGGGAAGATGCGCTCGGTATCGGCGCGCGAGGCCAATCAGCAGTTCGCCCGCCTCCTCGGCGAGGCCGCGAACGGCGAGGAGATCGTGATCACCCGCCGCGGCAAGCCCGTGGCGATACTCACGCCCTACCGGCGGCCTCCCCTCACGCCGGAGCAGGAGGCGGCGATCGAAGAGGCGGTCCAGATCATGAAGCGTGGCCTCGTGCGCGGCGCGAGGCGGTTCACCCGCGATGAGATGCACGAGCGGTGAGCGTCGCGTTTGACACCAACGTTCTCGTCTATGCGGTCGACGAGAGCGCGGGCAACCGCCACCACACGGCGTCGGGCCTGGTCGAGCGCGCCCTGCGTGGCCGGCGAGGCGTCCTCATCCTCCAGACTTTGGCCGAATTCTACTCGGTCACGACGCGCAAGATGGGCGGCAGGCCGGACGATGCGCTGCACTTCCTCGATCGACTGCGCGCCGTGCTCACGGTTCATGCCGCCAGTGAGCGCGATTTCGACCGTGCGACCCGTCGCGAGGCGCGGGGCCTGTCGTTCTGGGACGCCATGATCTGGGCCACGGCCGATCGGGTTGGCGTGCGCTATCTTCTGAGCGAAGACTTTCAGGACGGTCGGGTGCTCGGCAGGGTAACCTTCGTCGATCCCTTCAACGATGCCAACCAGGCGCTCCTGAGCCGAGCCCTGACGCCAGCGGGTCCGGGCGGTTGACCTCGACGCCGCGCGTGATATGCATGGCCGTCGCCGCGCAGCGACCTCGCGACATCGAGGCCGCAGATCCCGCTTGATCGAGCTTGAGGCGAGTGCTGTCGCGCGATCCCAAACGCCTGAACCGCTTGGCCGCGACGGTCAGCATCGGCGTCGCCCTGACCCTGGTGGTGGTCAAGCTGATCACCTGGCTGATCACCGGCTCGATCGCGATCCTGACCTCGCTGGTCGACAGCGGCATCGACCTGCTCGCCTCGATCATCACCCTGATCAGCGTGCGCCAGGCGGCGCAGCCGCCCGATCGCGCGCATCGCTACGGCCACGGCAAGGCGGAGCCGCTTGGCGCCTTCGCCCAGGCGGGTTTCGTTGGCGGCTCGGCGCTGATCCTCGGCTCCGAGGCGATCCAGCGGCTGATCTGGCCGCAGCCGATCAGCCGCGGCTGGCTCGGCGTCGCCGTCATGGTGCTGGCGATGGTGCTCACCGCCGGCCTCGTCCTGGGGCAGCGCGCCGTGGTCCGGCGCACCGGCTCGGTCGCGATCAGGGCCGACAGCCTGCACTACGGCAGCGACTTCCTGATGAACCTCGCGGTGATCGCCGCGCTGGTGCTGACCGAGTTCACCGGCTGGCCGCTGTTCGACCCGCTGTTCGCGTTCGGAATCGTCGCGGTCCTGCTGTACGGCGCGGCCGGGGTCGCGCGCCACGCTCTGGACATGCTGATGGATCGGGAGCTGCCGGCCGGGCAACGGGCGCACATCCGCGAGCTCGCGCTCGGTCACCCGAGTGCGCACGGCGTCCACGACCTCCGCACCCGGCGCGCCGGCACCGACGTGTTCATCGAGCTCCATCTGGAGCTGGACGCCGATCTCAGCCTCGATCAGGCGCACGACATCACCCATGAGGTCGAGGCTCGCATTCGGAAAGCCTTCCCCGCCGCCGACATCATCGTGCACCAGGAGCCAGCCGGCCTCGAGGACGAGCGCCTCGACGCGCAGATCGCGGCGACCGAACCCTGAGCCTGTAAGGCAGCGGGGCGGCTAGAGCTCGAGCTCGAGCATCACCACGCCGGCGAGCGGATTGTCGTAGTAGGGCGGGATCTCGCGAAAGCCGAGCGACCCGTAGAGGTGCTGAGCGGCCGGCATGCGCGCCGGGATGGTGTCGAGGCGCATGCGCTCATAGCCGACCCCTCGCGCCGCCTCGATCACCGCCTCCGCGAGCGCGCGGCCGATGCCGTGCCCACCAAAGCCCGGCTCGACCCAGAGCCGCTTCATCTCGCAGATGCCCGGCTCGAGCGGGCGGAGACCGACGCAGCCGACCGCCTCGCCCGCGACCCGGGCGAGCAGCAGGTGGCCGGCGGGCCGCGCATAGCATCCCGGCAGCTCGGCCAGCTCGCCCTCGAAACCCTGAAAGCAGAGGTCGACCTCGAGCCAGTCGGCGTAGGCCAGGAACAGGCGCCGCACCTGCTCGATGTCGTCGGGGCTGTCGGCCTCATCTATAGTGGCTTCGCCGAGGAGGCAAGCTCTCACGGTAACTCACTCATTCTCTCTGAGATAATAGATAAGGTCGAGCGGCGGCGGCGCGATCTCGGTCTGCGCGAGTTGATCGTGCACCTGGCCCCGATGGTGGGTCTGGTGGTTGAAGAGGTGCAGCCAGCAGAGGTGGAGCGGGGTCTCGACCTGTTCAGGCCGGGTCACCGTCGTGTAACGGACGATGCGCCCGAGTTCGTCCTCGCCGTAGCGGTCGACGCGGCGAATCATGCGCTCATCCTCTGCCGAGCGCGCTTCCCTCAGGTCAGAGAGGCTGTCGCAGGGCTGATCGTCCAGCCGGAGCCCGGGGGGCGGCTTGCCCTCGATGCGGGCGAGCCAGATCCGATCGCCGACCAGCAGGTGGTTGAGCGTGCCGTGGATCGAGCCGAAGAACGCCGGGCGCGGCCTGTGGTACTCCTCGCTCGGGAGGCCCGCGCAGGCCGCGTACAGGCGTTGGTTGGCCCACCGGTTGTAGCGCGCCATGCGGCGCAGATGCTCAAGCATCATCGCTCGCGCGACCTCCGCCCGGACTGCCGATCCGGTGAGCAAAGATCAGCCGCGTCCCGCGGTCAAGCGCGGCGCGCGGCCCAGCAGTCGTCTTCGGGCTGTCGTCCGATGAGAACGCGGGCGGTGCAGCGGACGAACCCTGCGAGCGAGGCGATCGCCTTGGCGGCGGCCGCGATGACCTTGCCGCTGCTCTGCCGGATCGCCTCGCTGCGCAGCTTGCGGCCGCGCTCGATGGAGCGCCGCACGAGGTCATGCGGGATGTTATCAACGCCGATCGGCGGCCCCGCATACCAGCGGGTGTCGGGAAACTCCTGCTCCAGTCGATTGGACATGGCGCTCTCTCTTGCGACTGCCGGCTCAGGCGCGCCAGAAGGGCTTTTCGGCCTCGCCGAAGGCTTCGCTTCGCGAGATGCCGATGTCGCGCAGCATGTGATCGTCCATCCGCAGCAGCTGGCGCCGTTGACGGACGCGCTCGTGCCAGGTCAGCAGGGCATCGACCGCACGGGCGAACCAGCGCCATCCGCGAGGCCGAACGACCATCTCCGGCCCCGCGTCGTAGGACGGCCGGCGCAACGCGCCTCGCCCCGGCGAAGTCAAGGCGACCGCCGTCAGCATCGTGCCGAAGCTCGAATTGGCATCGGTTCTGGTCATGTCTGACCCTCCATCTCCGGGTGTCCGTGGGACGACCTCATTGGCCGAGCGTTGATCTAGCGACGCGTTGTTTCTGGACGATGTCGCTCTCAGAGGCTTCGTGTTTCAGTTGTTTCTGAGACCTCAACGCACGGAGCGCAGTGATTCGGCCCGCCAGAACGGCTTTCGCGCCTCGGCCTCGACGTCGGCGCGGCTGAGGCCGATATCGCGCAACAGTTGGTCGTCGAGGCTCTGCAAGGTGCGCCGGTCGCGGGCCCGCCTGCGCCAGAGCTGAACGGTGCCGACCGCCGCTCCCAGGTAGCGCCGCACGTCGCCTCGGACTCGAAGCCCGGGCAGCGCCGGGTACACCGGCCGCGAGGTCAGAAAGCCCTGCGCCGGCGAGGTCAGGGCAGCAAGGGTCGAGAACAGTGTCCTGAAGCCTGCAAGTTGATTAGTCTGGTTCATGTTATCACACTCCCGTCGGCGCCGACCTGAAGGCGCCTCATTTAGCAACTTCCAGTGCTGAATCTGGTGAGCAACAGGTTTGAGGACAAACGATAGTTTCTCATCAGATAGATAAGTTATGTTCATGCGATCATGCATCCGGATTCGACCGGCGCGGCCGCCTTTCGCCCGGCGCCCGAGGACGTCGGGCCGTGCGGGCCCTGCGGGCTTGACCGGGGCGCAAACTCGATGGCTAGACAGCTACGGGGCTGCCGATGCCGTGGAGGGTCGCTATGCTCGTGCGGGTGCTGGACGCGGCGACGACGCGCTTGGTGCGTTATTTCGGCTTGAGCTACGACACTTTCGCCCTCGTCGCGCTGGAGACGCTCGCGCCTGGCTACCTTCCCTGGTCGCAGTCGTCGATCCGGCCGAGCGCGCTGGTCTGCCTGCTCAACGACATCAGGGTCAATCGGCGCCAGACGATCGTCGAGTTCGGCGGCGGCATTTCGACGATGTTCATCGCCGAGCTGATCAAGGACGGCGCAGACCAGCGGCTTCTGTCCTTCGAGCACGACGAGGAGTGGTCGGGGTTCGTCAACGACTGGCTCGAGCGGCGCGGCCTCGCGGCGATCGCCCGTTGCATCCACGCGCCGCTTCGACCCTGTCCGGGCTATGACCTGCCCTGGTACGACGTGGAACTGGTGCGCGCCAGCTTACGTGGACGCCACGTCGACTGCCTGCTGTGCGATGGTCCGCCCGCCTACGCGGGCGAAACCGGCATGGCGCGCCTGCCGGCCGTCCCTGTCGTGCGCGAATTTCTGGCGAGCGAGTTCACGATCATGCTCGACGACATTCAAAGGCATCACGAGCGGCGGATCGCCAACGCCTGGCAGCGCCTGCTGGGGGTGCCCTTCCGCTGGTTCTTTCTGCGCGGCGGCTTCGCGCTGGGGGTCAAGGGCCGCCACCAGCATGTGATCCTCTGAGGCCCGTCGGGCGCGCGCCGAGCGACCACGGCCGATCACCCCGTGAGCCGCCGACATTGATGCCGGCCGGCACACCGACTAGCCTGGCGCGTGCGCTCAGGCTCCGAGCGGATCGATCACGGGATTCACGCGGGCTAAGTGCGATGGCCGATCGCCTGCCGCCACTCTCGGCGCTGCGCACGTTCGAAGCCGCGGCCCGCCATCTCAGCTTCACGCGTGCGGCCGACGAGCTGCACGTCACCCAGGCTGCTGTCAGCCACCAGATCAGAGCCCTCGAAGAATCGCTCGGGGTGCGGTTGTTCCGGCGGCTGAACCGACGCCTGCTGCTGACCGATGAAGGTCAGCTGCTGGTGCCTTCGGTGCGCCGCGCCTTCGACGAGCTCGTCGCCGGAGTGGAGCGGGTGCGGGCGCATGGCTCCGGCGGATCGCTCTCGATCAGCACCACGCCCTCGATCGCTGCCAGCTGGCTGGCCGGCCGGCTGGGGCGCTTTCAGGCGCTGCACCCGGAGTTCGAGATCCGCCTCATGGCGACGCCGCGCCTGGTCGAGTTTGCGCGCGAAGGCATCGACTGCGGCATCCGCTACGGCTTCGGCGACTGGCCGGGGTTGCAGGCCGTGCGGTTGTTTGAGGCGTCACTGCTCCCGTTCTGCAGCCCGAGGTTGTTGGACGGACCGCATCCCCTGCGCAGCCCCGCGGACCTGATCCACCACACGCTCTTGCACACCCTCGACGCCATGGACGATTGGCGGCTCTGGCTGCGTGCCGCTGGGGTCGAGGGCGTCGATCCCCAGCGCGGGCCCAAGTTCGAATCTCTGCCGCTCGTCCTCCAGGCGGCGATCAGCGGCGCCGGCGTCGCGATCGGGAGCGGGACTCTGGTCGCCGAAGATCTCGCTGCCGGCCGCCTGATCCGGCCGTTCGACCTCGAGCTGCCGAGCGAATGCGCCTATTACTTCGTGGTTCCCGAAGCAAGCGCCGATCAGCCCAAGATCCGGGCGTTTCGCGACTGGCTGCTGGCGGAGGTCGGCGCCATGGCATCTGAGGACAAGCCGGGCGGGGGGGCAGCAGCGGCGGCTCAGCCGGCGCCGGCCGGACCGAGCAGCCAAAGCAGCCAGAGGCCAAGCGCCAGGTAGGGGCCGAAGGCGATCGGGGTCCTGGGCCCGATGGGACGGCCGGCGAGCCTCCGGGCCGCAGCTACGAGCAGCGCCGAAGCGGCGGCGATCACCACGACGCCGGGCAGCGTCGGCCAGCCGAGCCAGGCGCCGGCGGCAGCGAGCAGCTTGGCGTCGCCGCGGCCGAGCCCGCCCGGCCGCGCAGGCGCTGATACAGCCAGCCGGTCAGGGCGAAAGCGGCGAAGCCGGCCGCGGCGCCAATGGCATGGTCCGGCAGGCCTGCCGGGTCACCGAGCCAGGCGACCGCCAGCCCGGCCGGAATCAAAGGCAGGGTCAGCAGGTCGGGCAGGACGAAATGGCGGAGGTCGATCGCGGCGAGAGCGAGGAGGGTCCAGCCGAGCGCCAGGCTTGCCCAGAGCAGCCAGCCGGAGGTCACGACCACGGCCGAGAGGGCGACCGCGAGCGCGGCGAGCTCGATCCCGGGATAGAAGACGCCGAGCGCGACCTGGCCGCAGGCGCAGCGGCCGCGCCGCACGAGCCAGGTCGCCAACGGGACCAGGTCGAGCGCGCGAAGCGCCTGGCCGCAGCCATCACAGCTCGAGCGTCCGAGCACGATCGGGCGTCTCTCGGGCAGACGCTGGATTACGAGGCCAAGAAAGCTGCCGACGAACGGTGCGATCGCCGCGATGGCCAACGACTCGATCATCGCAGCGCCCGCAACCTCAAGGGCGCCGTGACTGGCTCGGTCCGTGGCTCGGTATGAGCGTCCGGAGCGCCTGCACAGCTTTCGAACGACCGAGGATCTGCGCTTCCTCGAGCGGCGTCGCATGATGGTCGATTCGCGTCCTCGCGCCCGGATCGGCCCCATGAGCGAGCAGAAGCTCGATCGCCCTCAGATCATCGGTTGTGGCCGCATAGTGAAGGGGTGTGTAGTCATTGACGCCTCGCTGCTGGATGTCGGCGCCAAACGACAAAAGGAGCTCGATGACTTGGTATCGGTCGGCCCTGGCGCTGGACAGCGCGGCGATGAGCGAGGGAAAACCCGCATGATCCTGGTAGTTCGGATCGGCTCCGAGCTCGAGCAGAGCCCGGACGCTGGGGAGCGCGCTATGGTAGATGGCGTACTCCAGAATGATCTCGCCGCAGCCCCACGGGCCGCGACAGTTCGGAAAATCCGCCGGGTTCCCGAGCGCCGCTCGGAGCGCTTCGAGATCGCCCCTCCGATACGCTTGGTGGATCGCCATCGGGTCCAGCGTCACGCGTTCAGCCACCTCATGCGGTGCTCCGCCAATCCTGGCGACTCAGATCGGGGTCGAGGTTCTACCAGGACCAGGGCATGCGAAGACACCTCGATCCGGGCCAGGATGGTTGGGAAGTTCCGGTAACGGCTCCGTTAATGCGCCGGTACTTGCCCCTCAATCCGGCGCATGATTGCCTGCCTGAGGTCGGCTGGGTAATGCGACCGGACGAGGGAGGGGCCGATGAGGCGGCTGTCGGAGGCGACGAGGCGGCTGCTGGCCGAGGCGAGCACCGCGACCCTGACGACCCAGCTGTTCAAGCGGGGCCTGCGCAACACCTTCATGCAGGGGGTGCGTCGGTTGACCCCGGACGCCCCGGTGATGATCGGCGAGGCGTACACGCTGCGCATGATCCCGGCGCGCGAGGATCTCGATCATCGGGCATGTTCGAGGGGCCGCTCGCACCCGCAGCGACGCGCGATCGAGGAATGCCCGGCGGGCGCGGTCCTGGTGATCGACGCGCGCGGCAAGACCGCCGGTGGCACGGTGGGCGACATCCTGATCGCCCGGCTGATCCAGCGCGGCGTCGCCGGCGTGGTGACCGACGGCGGCATCCGCGATACCCCGCAAATTGTGCCGCTCGCCTGGCCGGTCTACGCCGGCGGTGCGGCGGCGCCGGCGAGCTTCGGCCTGCACCACGCGGTCGATCTCGCCCAGCCGATCGCCTGCGGCGAGGTCGCGGTATTTCCGGGCGACGTCCTGCTCGGCGATGGCGAGGGGGTGGTGGTCATCCCGGGGCATCTCGCCGAGGAAGTCGCCCGCGACGCCGCCGAGCAGGAGCGGCTCGAGGCCTGGATCCTGAGCGAGGTCAAGGCCGGGCGCGGCATCTTCGGCCTCTACCCGCCGGACGAGGCAAGCCGCGAGCGCTACGAGGCTTCCTGCAAGGGCGAGGGGCGAAGCAGGTAGAGTTCCGGCCACGCCTGGCAGTTCAGCTCCATTCACCCGTCGCCGAGGCAGACGCCGATGTCGCGAGCGGTGCGCACCCAGGGGTGATCGAGGGGCACGATCTTGCGTTTGCCGACCACCTCGGCGAGGGGCACCGGTTCGGCGCCGTCGCCTCTGGCCGCGACCATGACGCCGAAGACGTCCTGGTTGATCAGGGCGGCGCAGGCGGTGCCGAGGCGGGTCGCCAGCAGGCGATCGGCGGCCGAGGGCGTGCCGCCGCGCTGCAGGTGGCCGAGGATGGTGACCCGGCCCTCCAGGCCGGTCAGGCTCTCCAGTTGCTGCGCCAGCTCCAGCGTGCGGTTGCCGAGCTGCGCCTTGATCGCGGCGACCGCGGTCTTGGCCTTGGTCTTACGGGTGGCGGCGCGCTTGTCTTCCTTCGTCTTGCCCTTGACCTTGGCGAGAATGGTCTCGGCCTTCTGGAGCGCCTGGGCCTGCTGCTTGGGCATGGCGCCCTCGGAGACGGCGACGATGCTGAACCGGCTGCCGGTGCGGCTGCGCTGGCGGATCGCTTCGGCCACCGCCTCGATGTCGTAGGGGATCTCCGGGATCAGGATGACGTCGGCGCCGCCCGCGATGCCCGCGCCCAGCGCCAGCCAGCCGGCGTTGTGGCCCATCACCTCGACCACGACGATCCGATGGTGGCTGTGCGCCGTGCTGTGCAGCCGGTCGATGGCGTCGGTCGCGATCCCGAGCGCGGTGTCGAAGCCGAAGCTCACGTCGGTCAAGACGACGTCGTTGTCGATGGTCTTGGGCAGGGTGATGACGTTCAGGCCCTTCTCGAGCAGGCCGAACGCGTTCTTGGCGGTGCCGCCGCCGCCGAGGCACACCAGACCGTCGAGGTGATGCCTGCGATAGGTCTCGACCATGACGTCGGTCATGTCCATGGTCTTGCCGCCGATCGGCATGCGCTGCGGCTTGTCGCGCGAGGTGCCCAGAATTGTGCCGCCGACGGTGAGAATGCCGGACAATTCCGCCCGGGTGAGCGTGGTGGTCCGGTTCTCCATCAGGCCGCGAAAGCCGTCGCGAAAGCCGATGACGTGCATGCGGTAGGCGCCCATCGCCGCCTTGCCGACGCCACGGATCGCCGCATTGAGCCCCGGGCTGTCGCCGCCCGCGGTCAGGATGCCGATGGTCTTCGCCATGTCCTCTCTCGCCACACTCGCTGCCGACTGCTCGACCATTTCTTACAACGGTTGAACCGATCGACAAATCGTCAATGGCGCCGGCAGCGCCGCTTCGGCAGCTCTTACGCTCTTCGCTCGCCTGAGCTATGACCGCGCGGAAGTCTGCCCTTCGAAGCCCGAGATGATGCATGGACTCGCCGCGCTATCGGTCGAAGATTGTCGAGGCCGCCGGGTGCCGGGCCGGCCTCGGCTCGTTCGGTGACCTCGGGCCGGGATCGCTGGCGCTGGGGGAGTGGCAGGCGCTCGGCCTGCGGCCGCCCGACCTCGCGGCGCTGCGCCGCTATCGCCTTGCCCGGGTGCGTGCAGAGCTGAGCGCGCGCGACTATGCCGGCATCGTGGTCACCGATCCGATCAACGTCCGCTACGCGACCGACAGCACCAACATGCAGGTCTGGTGCCTGCACAACCCGGTGCGCTACGCCTTTGTCGCGACCGCCGGGCCGGTGATCGTGTTCGACTTCCACGGCAGCGCGCATCTCTCCGATCATCTCGACCTGGTCGACGAGGTGCGGCCGGGTCGCGGCTGGTATTTTTTCAAGAGCGGCGAGCGGGTGGTCGAGCACGCGAGGTCCTGGGCGGCCGAGATCGCGGATCTGGTGCGCGCGCATGGCGGCGGCAACCGCCGCCTCGCCGTCGACAGAGCCGACCGCGCCGGCGTTGTCGCCCTCGAAGCTGAGGGTCTTAGCCTCTACGACGGTCAGGCGGTCATGGAGCTGGCGCGCGCGATCAAGTCGGAGGACGAGATCGCGGCGATGCGCTGCGCGCTCGCCACCTGTGAGGCGGCGATGCGGGTGATGCAGGAGCACGTCCGCCCGGGCGTCAGCGAGCAGGAGCTCTGGGCGCACCTCCACGCCGAGAACATCAGGCGCGGCGGCGAATGGATCGAGACCCGGCTGCTGACGTCCGGTCCGCGGACCAACCCCTGGTTCCAGGAGTGCAGCAGCCGGGTGATCGAGGCGGGCGAGCTGGTCGCCTTCGATACCGATCTGATCGGTCCCTACGGCTATTGCGCCGACATCTCCCGCACCTGGCTCTGCGGCGAGCGGCAAGCGAGCAATCGCCAGATCGACCTCTACCGTCGCGCGCGCGAGCAGATCGCCTGCAATCTGGAGCTTCTTCGCCCCGGAGTGGGCTATCGTGAGCTCTCAGAGAAGGCGTTCCGCCTGCCCGAAGCGTATCGGGCGAACCGCTATTCGGTGATCGCGCACGGGGTCGGCCTCTGCGACGAGTATCCGGCCGTCTACTATCCGGAGGACGCCGAGAAGACCGGCTACGACGGCGCGTTCGAAACCGGCATGACCATCTGCCTCGAAAGCTACATCGGCGAGGGGGGCGGCGCCGAAGGGGTCAAGCTGGAGGAGCAGGTGCTGATCACGCGCGACGGCGCCGAGCTGTTGTCGTCCTACCCCTTCGAGGACGAGGCGTTCGGCTGAGCGCGCGGTAGCCCGCCGCCCAGACAGGGGTTGGGTCGATGAACGAGCGCGTGCGGCGTCAGCGGACGGTCCGGATCTCGAGCCCGATCTCCAGCCCCGCCCAGGCGCGATCGGCGGTCATCACGGGCAGGCTCAGTACGTGGGCGAGCGCAAGGCAGGCTCGGTCGCCGAGCGAGAGGCCGCGGCCACGCGTGAGCACCCGCAGGTCGCCCGCGACCTTGGCCTGCGGAACATCGAAATCGACCACGTCGAGATCGAGGTCGATGAGCGACGACCAGGCAATCTCGGAGGGCGTACCGCGCTCGACCAGCTTCGCCTGAACCTCGGACAGGTTGACCGCGCTGACCGCGGCGTCGTCAAGCAGCGCCTCCATCGCCAGCGCGCCCGGCTCCTCGCGCAGCACCGTCATTAGCGCCGAGGCGTCGAGCACGATCTCACTCACGTGCGGCTTCCTCGCGCCGGTCGTCGATCAGGCTTTGGGTCAGGTCTTCGTCGCTCGGGATGTAGCGGTGGATCATCCGCCGGGCACGCGCAAGCGCCTGACGGCGGGTCGAGAGCCGGAGCTCGCCGTCCTCGACCCGCATGATCAGCTCGTCGCCGGGCTTGAGATTGAGCGCCCTGCGCACTGCGGCTGGGATCACGACCCGGCCATTCGCGTTGAGCTTTGCCCTAACTCGCAGCATTCTGGCACATACTCTTTAGTGGATCATATTCCTTCAATCATGACAGACAGTTGCAGATTGGGCAAGAAGCCAAAGCGGTGAAGCCCGGCGCAGGCGCGATTCTCTGCTGTAGTGACGGGCGGAGAGCGACAGGCGCTGGCGGCTACTCGGCGAGAATCTGCTTGATCCTGGCGATCGCCTCATCGACCGTGCCTCGGGCTTGCAGCCGCACGACCTTTGGTGAATGATCGGGCCGTCGAGGCTGGCCCAAGTCGGGGGGAGGGACAGCGTTGCGCCTCCACTACTCTTATGCGTCGCCCTATGTGCGCAAGGTCGCGGCGGTGGCGATCGAGACCGGGCTAAGGGACAGGCTGGAGCTGACCGCGCGCAAGGTCAGCCCGATCGCGCCGGACGCCGAGGTCAACCGGGACAACCCGCTCGGCAAGGTGCCCTGCCTGGTGACCGACGACGGCTTGGCGCTGTTCGACTCGCGCGTGATCTGCGAGTATCTGGACAGCCTGCACGCGGGGCCGAAGATGTTTCCACGCGCCGGCCCGGGGCGCTGGACCGCGCTTCGGCGTCAGGCCGAGGGCGACGGCATCCTCGATGCCGCGCTGCTCGCCCGCTACGAGACCTTCCTTAGGCCGGAGGCACTACGCTGGCCGGACTGGACCCTGGGTCAGAAGGCGAAGTTCCGCCGGGCGCTCGATGCGCTCGAAGGTGAAGCCGGAAACTTCGGCGAGACGGTCGATATCGGCACGATCACCATCGGCTGCGCGCTCGGCTATCTGGACTTCCGCTACGCCGCCGACGACTGGCGGGCCAGCCGACCCAAGCTCGCCGCATGGTTCGAGGGGTTCGTCGAGCGCCCCTCCATGGCAGCGACCGCACCCAAGGATATCTTGTGATCGCGCGCGCCCGGCGACCGTGCACCCGGCGGCCGGTCTACGATGCTTGGAGCTTGATCGCAACCCCGCGCACCGTCGTGCAGGTGAAGGCGAAGACATTGTAGATCGGCAGGAAGCCATAGAGGCTGGTGTCCACCGAAGCGTTGATGATCGCATCGCCGCCGCTCGCAGCCAGGGCTTTCTTCATGGCCGCGCTCGGCGTCGAATCGCCCCACGGGATGACGCCGAGGAGGAAGTATCGGCAGGCCGTCCCTTCGGTCGGCCCGATTTCGGTGTAGGGCTGCGCCTGCTTCAGGAGCGCGCCCGGGTCGGCGCTCGCGCTGGTCATGATCCCCACCTGGCCGACGGAGCTGCATCCGAGCAACACCGCAGCCGCCAGCGCCATGAACGGCAGCACCCTCAGCACCTTCATCATCCCCCCATCGCGGCGACCATTGCCAACAAGCTGCCGTCGAACGTGACCTGAAAGCAATCACCCGCCATCCTGGCCACGGGCAGCGCGCTCTGCAACCACCGCGGGCGGACGCAGCTCGCCACCGCAGATTGCCAAACTCTGGCGGCTGCCCTACGGTCCGATGAAGGTCTGCCATCGCCTGCTGGGCGATCCGGAAAAAACCAAGTGGAGGCTTTGACGATGAGAGCGTTGATAACCGGCTTGACGGCGATAGCTGCGGTTGCGCTGGCGAACGGAGCTTCGGCGATCGATCTCAAGCTCAATGGCCTGCAGCCGCCCGAGCACCCGGTTTCCCTCACCCACAAGTTCTTCGCCGAGCGGGTCGGGCAGCTGACCGGCGGCGAGGTCCAGATCGAGGTCTACGATGCCCGCGGGCTGGGCGACGCGGTCGAGACTGTCCAGAGCCTGCGCAACGGCACGGTCGCCCTCGCCACGATCTCGGCCTCGAACCTGTCGCAGGTGCTGCCACAGATGGACATGTTCTCGCTGCCCTATCTGTTCAAGAGCGCCGATCACTACTGGGCTTACCTCAACTCCGACCGCGCCAGGGCCTTCGTCAAGCCGCTCGAGGACAAGGGCATCGTCGTGCTCGCCTTCATGGATTCGGGCGCGCGCAACTTCTTCAGCGAACAGCCGATCCGCTCGGTCAAGGACGTCGAGGGCAAGAAGATCCGGGTCATGGCCTCACCTGTCCAGGTCAAGACGATCGAGGCGATGGGCGGCACCGGCGTGCCGATCCTGGGGCGAGCTCTATAACGCGCTTCAGACCGGTGTCGTCGACGCGGCCGAGAACAATGACCCCTCGATCCTGGCCATGAAGTTCTACGAGGTCAGCAAATACTACACGCTCGACGAGCATGCCCGCATCCCCGACATGCTGCTGATGTCCAAGCCGATCTACGACAAGCTCTCTCCGGAGCAGCAGCAGGCGGTCCGCCAGGCCGGCAAGGAGGCCGAGGCGTACATGCGCGGTGCCTGGGCAATGGCCGAGCAGGACGCGCGCACCGCGCTGAAGAGCCGCTTCACAGAGATCATCCCGGTCGACAAGCAGCCCTTCATCGACGCCGTCCACGACCTGGTTCAGAGCCAGGCCCAGCGTCTCGACGTCGTTGACGAGGTCAACTACATCCTCGCTTCGGGCAAGAATTACTGACGCCGACGGCGTCTCGTCACGTCAGCGGGCCGCCCCCGTCGGGGTGGCCCGCTCGGCGACGGTCCAACCCCCTTCGCCTGCGCTGCCGCCATGATCGCCTTCAACCGCATCGTCGACGCCATCGCCAAGATCGTGCGCGCGGTGATCCTGCTGCAGGCGAGCGCGATCTTCGTGATCATCATCGTCACGGTCGTGACCCGCTACGGCTTCAACTTCGTGCTGTCGTGGTCGGAGGAAGTGCCGCGCTACCTCCTGATCTGGGTCTCCTTTCTCGGCGCCGCGGCCTGCGTCGATCTCAAGGACCACATCGCATTTGACTACCTATACAAGCGCTTTCCGGCTCCCGTGCGAGCCCTGGTCCAGGTCCTGATCAACGCCGCGATCTTCGGCTTCGGCTGGATCATGCTGCTCTACGGCATCCGCTTCGTCGAGCATTTCGGCGGCGACTTCATGGAATCGATCCCCTTCACCAACGTCTGGTACTACACGGCCCTGCCGGTCTCGGGCGCCCTGATGATGCTCTACAGCCTGCGCGACCAGCTCAATGTCTGGTTCCACCGTGAGCGCGCCCTGGAGCACGATCCAAGCCACTCAGCGGCCTGAGCGGCGGCTGACCGGATGCCCGCCCCCCGAATGTCTGGCCGATGACCATCCTGATCCTGTTCGGGGTGTTCGGGATTCTGCTGCTGATCGGCATGCCGATCGCGTTTGCCATCGGCATGCCTCGGCGGTCGCGGCGATCGACATCTTCGCGATCGACAACGCGACCATCGTCCAGCGCATGCTGATCGGCATCAACTCGTTCCCCCTGCTCGCGGTGATCTTCTTCGTATTTACGGGGGTGCTGATGGCGCGCGGCGGCGTGGCGCTGCGCCTGGTGCGCCTGTCGGAGGTCGTGGTCGGGCGTCTCCCCGGCGGACTCGCCCAGATCACGGTCCTGTCCTCGATGCTGTTCGGCGGCGTCTCGGGCTCGGCGGTGGCGGAGGTGTCCTCGATTGGCGCCACCCTGATCCCGGCGATGGAGCAGGCTGGCTACACCAAGCGCTACGCGACCGCGATCACGCTGACCTCGGCGACCATGGGGCCGATCATCCCGCCTTCGATCCCGATGATCCTCTACGCCTATGTGGTGGGCTCGGTGTCGGTCGCGGGGCTGTTCCTGGCCGGCGTGGTGCCGGGCGTGCTGATCGGCATAGGCCTTCTCGTCGCCTGCTACGTGCACGGCCGGCTTTATCACCATCAGCCGGCGCCGCCGACGTCCGGCCGCGACAAGCTCCTGCGCGTCGTCGACGGGCTCGCCAGCATGACGACGCTCGTGATCATCCTCGGCGGCATCACCAGCGGCATCTTCACCGCGACCGAGGCGGGCGCGGTCGGGGCGGTGTACGCGCTGTTCCTCACGGTCGTGGTCTACCGCGAGATCAAGCTCGCCGATCTGCCGGCGATCCTCTGGGAGTGCTGCCTGACCAACGCGGTCGTGCTGTTCCTGATCGCCACGACCTCGGTGTTCTCGTTCATCATGACCTATCAGAAACTGCCGCAGTGGGTCGCCGACCATCTCTTCGGGGTGATCGGCAACCGCTACCTGCTGCTGCTCGTGGTCAACCTGGTGCTGCTGATCATCGGGCTGTTCGTCGACCTGACGCCGGCGCTGATCATGATGGTGCCGATCCTGCTGCCGATCGCGCACCGGCTCGACATGGATCTGATCCACCTCGGCATCATCGTGGTGGTCAACCTGACCTTCGGGCTGATCACCCCGCCCGTGGGCACGTCGTTGTTCGTCGGTTGCCGGATCGCCGGCATCTCGATGACCGAGCTGATTCCGCCGATGCTGCCGCTGCTCGCGATCATGATCGGGGTGCTGCTCTTCGTGACCTACGTGCCCGAGAGCTTCATGTGGCTGCCGCGCGCCTTTGGCTTCGCACGATAAGCCAATCCGTGCGCCGTGCGGCGTGATCCGTCAGGGGTGCTTCAAGAAGCTGGTGCCGACGCCGCCGCGCAACAGCCCCTCGCCGCTGCCGCCCTTGCCCTTCCAGCTGAGCAGGTCGCCGTCGACGGTCACCAGGTAGCAGCTCTGATGCCCGGGATCGTGCTTGCGCCACGTGATGCAGACATCGCCGTCGGGGTCGATCAGCCAGCGGCCGTTATCGTGCTCGCCTGAGGAATCTTCATAGGTCACGTCGCCGCCGTCCACGAAGTACATGTTGAATGCGGCGCCCGAGGGCGTGGTGCCGGAGAGCGTGTTGCCGCTCATCACGTCGATGAAATTCTGGCCCTTCAGCTGCTCGGGCGCGGCGAACGATGGCGTCGCAAGTCCGAGCGCAGTCAAGGCCGTAAGAACTCCGAGCAGCCCTGCGTGGCGCATCATCGATGACCTCTCGATCTTGCTTGACCGCACCATCCTGGCCGAGCGCGGCGCATCCTGCAACGGCCGAGGGCGACGCGACGACCTGCCAGCGAGCGCCGTAGGGTCGCTGTCAGCCGCGCCATGCGGCGGCCGAGCCCTTCGGCTTTGCGCGGTGAAGCCTGGACGGCAGGCGCGATTGCGGCTATCGGCTTGCTGACCGGCGCCGGGGGGATCTCTGCTCGAGCGGCCGGATCGGATCCAACGGATCTCGGGAGGAGCAGCGTGGTCAGGAGGCTCGTTTCGACCGCCCTGGCGGTGGTGGTCATGCTCGGCGCGGCCGCCGCCCAGGCGCAGACGCTCGAGCGGGTGCGCGCGAGCGGCACGTTCAAGATCGGCTATCGGGTCGACGCGGAGCCCTTTGCCTACAAGAACACGCTCGGCGAGCCGGCCGGCTATTCGGTCGATCTCTGCCGTGCCGTCGCGGCGAGCGTCAAGGCGAAGCTCGGCCTCGCCGAGATCAAGCTCGACTACGTGCCGGTCGACACCAAGGATCGGTTTCAGGCGGTGCAGGATGGCCGGATCGACATCCTCTGCGGCGCGACCACCGAGACGCTCGCGCGGCGCCAGCTGGTCGACTTCTCCCTCTTCACCTTCATCGACGGGGCGGGGGTGATGCTGCGCAAGGATGGCCCCAAGGACTTCGAAGGCCTCGCCGGTCAGAAGGTCGGCGTGCGCGGCGCGACCACGACCGAGGCGGCGCTGCGCGACTCGCTCAAGCGGCTCTCGATCAACGCCGAGGTCGTCGTGGTCGACAACCACAACGACGGCCTCAAGAAGCTCGAGGCAAACGAGATTCAGGCCTACTTCGCCGATCGCGGCATCCTGATGTTTCTGCTGATCGGCAGCGGGTTCAAGGATCTCTGGGTGTCCGAGCGCCAGTTCACCTACGAGCCTTATGCGCTTGCCCTCACCCGCGGCGACGACGAGTTCCGCCTCCTGGTCGATACGACGTTGAGCGAGCTCTACCGATCTGGTTCGATCGGGCAGATCTTCACCAACGCCTTCGGTTCGAACGCCAAGGAGAGCACGATTCTCAAAGCCCTCTACGTGATCAACGCCCTGCCGGAATAGACCAGGGGGGCCTACCGACGGCCCCCGGGCCTTCCTGACCCCGGTGGGACCTGCTAGTGATGGCGGCCGGCCCCGCGGAGATGGAGCATGGCGGCGATCTTCTGGCATGACGGCAGATGGTACGAGGACGAGCAGCCGAAGCTGCTCGGCCCCATGGATCACGCCATGTGGATGGCGACCGTGGCGTTCGACGGCGCGCGTGCCTTCGATGGCCTGGCGCCGGATCTGGATCGGCATTGCGCGCGGCTGATCGACTCGACCCGGAAGATGCTGCTCGAGCCGACCTTCTCGGCCGAGGAAATCGAGGACCTCTGCCGGCAGGCGGTGGGTAGGTTGCCGCGCACCGTGCCGCTCTACATCCGGCCGATGTTCTACGCCATGCGCGGCTTCGTCGTGCCGGACGCCGCCTCGACCGAGTTCGTGCTCGCCGTCTATCCCGCGCCGCTGCCCGAGCCCACGGGCATGAGCTGCTGCTTTTCCAGCTATCGGCGCCCGGCGCGCGATGCGGCGCCGACCGACGCCAAGGCGAGCTGCCTCTATCCGAACCTGCAGCGCGCCCTGGTCGAGGCGGCGAGCCGCGGCTTCGACAACGCGATCACCCTCGACGCCTCGGCCAACGTCGCCGAGCTCGCGACCGCCAACCTCTGGATCGCCAGGGACGGGGTCGCCATGACGCCGGTCTGCAACGGCACCTTCCTGAACGGGATCACCCGCCAGCGGGTGATCCAGCTGCTGCGCGACGATGGCATCGAAGCGATCGAAACCACGCTCACCCGCCAAGACATTCTCGATGCCGACGAGGTCTTCTCCACGGGCAACTACGGTAAGGTGCTGCCGGTCACCCGGGTCGAGGACCGGAACTATCAGGCCGGCGGGGTCTACCAGCGCGCCCGCGAGCTCTATTTCGAGTTCGCCCACACCCAGCCAGTCTGAGGTCCCGTCATGCGCGCTGCGAAGCGAGTCCCTGACGAAACGGACGACCTCTTCGAGATGGCCAACCTGTCACCGACGCTGACCGGGCTGCCGATGATCGTCTGGATCTCAGAACGCGGCCGCGCCCGGCACGACGTGCGGGTGAAAGTCTCCTTGACGCACGGCCGCCGCGCCCGTCCCGATCGTACGGCTTCCGTCTCCGTGCGCCCGAAGGTCGAGATCGTGGCCGGACCTGAGCTCGACCGGCGCGACATGGAGCTCGTGCGCCAGTGGGTCGAGCTGAACCGCGAGGCGATCATTGCCTACTGGAGCGGCGATCTGCTCACCGACGAGGTGATTGCGCGGCTCAGGCCGATCGGATCCCCTGCTGGTGAAGCAGCGGGCTCATGAGCGGCGGCGGCAGCAAGTCAGGCGCCGTCGCGCTCGAAATACCGGCCGGGCGTCGTGCCGAGCGCACGGCGAAAGGCGTAGATGAAGGCGCTCGGGCTGTCGTAGCCGAGATCGAGCGCCACCGAGGTCACGGGTTCGCGCTGGGCGAGCCGGACCAATGCTGCGAGCAGGCGCGCCTGGCGTTGCCACTGCCGGAAGGTCATGCCGGTCTCGGCGAGGAACCGGCGGCTGAGCGTGCGCACGCTCGCCCCGACCTCCTCGCCCCACGCGGCGAGGTGCGCGGGTCGTCGGGATCGGCGCCGAGCGCCGCGGTGATCCGCTTCAGGCGCGGGTCGTCGGGCTCCGGCAGGTGCAGAGGCGCCAGCGCCGCCGCGCTGATCTCCTCGAGGATCAGCGCTACCAGCAGCTCGCGGCGTGGGCGCGCGCCCGGCGCCTCGACGCCCGCCAGGACCAGCTCGCGCAGCAGCGGCGAGACGTTGACCACACCGCAGTCGGCAGGCAGGCCGTCGCGGGCGTTGGTATCGACGTAGAGCGTGCGCATTTCAAGCCGGGTCCCACAGCGGATCGCATGCTCCATGCCGGCCGGCATCCAGACCGCGCGCTGGGGCGGCACGACCCAGGCCCCGGCCGCGGTCGGCACGGTCATCACGCCGGCGCGGATGTAGATCAGCTGCGCCCAGTCATGGTGATGCGTCGCGATCAGGTGCCCCTTGGGATAGTCCGTGGCGAGGGCTCGGACCGCGGGCATGAGCGACTCTGACCGTTCGTCGATACGAAATGGCCTCATATCGCGAGAGCGTAGCGCGAGCTCTAGGTTCAATGCCGGAAGCCACTTCGAGCGGGCCAAGACCGATGAGCCGGGCGCTCCTGTTCCTCAATCTCGCGCACGCCTACGACCACTTCTTCCTGCTGATCTTCCCGACCGCGGTGCTGGCCCTCGCGCCGGCCTGAGGCATGTCCGATGGCGAGGCGCTCGCGTTCGGCACCGCGGCTTTCGTCTCCTTCGGCGCCGGCACGCTGCCGGCCGGCTGGCTCGGAGACCGCTGGAGCCGGGGCCACCTGATCTCGATCTTCTTCATCGGCATTGGCCTCGCGGCGATGCTGACCGGCCTCGCGTCCGGCCCGATCACGCTCGCCCTTGGCCTCGGCCTGCTCGGTCTGTTAGCCTCGATCTATCACCCGGTTGGCACCGCGCTCGTGATCCAAAACGCAAGGCGACCGGTACGATTGGACCGGCGGTTTCGGCGCCCTGTTCATCGTGTTCGCGGGCGCCGCGGGCCTGGTCGCCCCGGTGGCGCTGCTCCTCCCCGGTCCGGCCCGGGCGCGGACGCCGCAGCCACACGGGCTCAACCGGCCGCGGTCTCGACCTCGTCCAAGTCGTGCAGCCGAAGGCGCGGGCCCGCCTTCATGACCTGGCCCGGCAGGCTCCGTCCCAGCACCGCCTCGACATGACGGGCCGCCTCGCACAGCTTGTCCAGGTCGATCCCGGTCTTGAAACCCATCTCGTGCAGCATGTACACCAGATCCTCGGTGCAGATGTTGCCGCTGGCGCCAGGCGCGAAGGGGCAGCCGCCGAGCCCCGCGAACGACGCTTCATAGATGTCGATGCCTTCCGCGAGCCCGGTCATGACGTTGACCAGGCCGATGCCGCGGGTGTTGTGGAAATGCAGCGCAATCCGCAGCTCGGGGACATGCTCCTTGAGATAGCGGCAGCGTTCGGCGACCAGCGGCGGGGTCGCCATGCCGGTGGTATCGCCCAGACTCACGCCCTGCATGCCGAGGTCGCGGAAGCGCCCGGCGATGCGGCCGACCTGCGCGGCCGGGATCTCGCC
>JBKPDM010000207.1:0-5832 GCA_046727895.1 Pseudomonadota bacterium
GCTGAGCATGCCGCGGTCGGCGACCACGCAGATCCGGCCGATCGCGAAACGCCGGCGCAGCCGGTCGATCACCGGGATCAGGCCGCTGACGTCGGCGACATTGCCCGGCCACATCTCGGAGCACACCGGCCGCCCGTCGCCGTCGATCAGGACCGCCAGGATCATCTGGGGGAGTCCGGGCGATGATCCTTGCTGTGGCCGTGGCGGCCAAGCGTCTGCCCGCCGCCCGCACCTTCGAAGTAGAGACTGGTGGTGTCCAGGAACACGAGATCGAGACGGCTGAAGAGATCGCGCCGATGGCTGAACAGCCGCTCCTCGACCAGCTCCTTGGTGCAGCGTGGGGCGAACGGCGTGCGCGCGCCCTGCTCTGGCTCCGGCAATGCCTCGCCGAGCCAGGCCAGCTCGCCGGCGGGAAGGGGTTGGGGCCCCTTCCCCAACTACCGGCGAGCTCGGTAGAGATGGTGCAGCTCCAGCGCCTCGACCCCGGCGATCCGGTAGTCCTCGCGCCAACGATCGGCGGCCAGATCCGAGCCGCCGCCCATCAGCCGGTGCAGCACGGTCAGGAAGATCGCCCGCTCGAGCGCGAACCCGTGCTTGCGCTCCTCGGCCAAGTCTTCGATGACCGCCCGGCAGCCGGTCTCGGCCCACAAGCGCTCGAACACCAAGGCCGGCCCGATCCGCCGGACCACCGCGGTCGGGTCGTCCTGCGCCGCGCTCAGCACCATCGCCTGGGTCGCGAAGCGTGCGCCCGAGCGCACCAGCCGCTCCAATTGCCCGCTCGCCTGGAGGGCGTCCAGCCGGCCGATGGTGGCGATCACCCGCTGGCGGACCTGGCCACCTACGCGCCGGCTCTCGGCGATCCGGAGATAGACCCGGCCGCCCGAGATCTTCTTGCGGAAGTACATCGACGCTCCCACGAGGGAGCCTACATCATCGTCCCCACAACCGCAGAAATCAATAATAAACTATCGATTGCGTGGCACTACGTTTTGGCGTCGGACCACCCCCAACCCTAGGAAATCTGCGGCTTTCAGACCCGCTGACCGGCCCCAACTGTCGAAGATGGGTCAGTGCTCGGCCCGGGCCTGGGCCTGCAGGCCGTGCAGGGAAGCCGACCGCGCGTTGCGCGTGTGCGGCCGCGGTGAAGTTTGCCCGCTTGGGCTTGCTAAACAGTCCCTTGCCGCGCGTTCGACTCGACTCGCAACCCGTTGATTCAAAACGGGCTGGTCGTGACGATTTCATAGAGAGTTTTTCGAACGGCGCGTTGATTCTAAAGAGGTATGCCGCTGACTCTTAATCAGCGGGTCCAAGGTTCGAGTCCTTGTGCGCCCACCAATAAAATCAAAGAGTTACCGAACAGCCAACCATTCATGCTGCGGGGATTGCCGGTAGATGGCACGGCAAGAACCTCGATCAGGGCGACGGGCTGACGCCCGACCCCGTTCGCCAACGAGTCACTCGTGGAACGCAGTGTGGTGGTCGAACGCCGGCAGATCGAGCGGCGTCACGCCGCCGGCCCGTTCGGGGCGAGCACGACCTTCATCGCTGCGTCGGTCTGCGCCAGCTCGACCGCCTCCTGGGCCCGCTCGAGCGGGAGCCGATGCGTACGATCCGATCGAGCGGAAGCTTATCGAGGTGCGCCGCCATGGCCTCCATCGCCGGCACGTAGGCACTCGCGGCCTCGCCGCCGATGCCGAGCACGCAGACGTTCCGCGCGCAGATGTCGGCGTTGGGGTTGACCGGAACCGGCCCGAGGTCGACGAACGCGCCCGCCTCGATGGCTGTCCCGCCCCAGCGCACGAGCTTCAGCGCATCGACAAACGTCTCGGCGACACCCGAGCAGTCGACCACCATGTCGGCGCCGCGCCCTCCCGTCCGCCGACGTACCGCCTGGATCCGCTCCTCGCCGCTCGTCCGGTCGACGTCGAGAATAAGCGTCGCCCCGAACTCTTCCGCGAGCTCGAGTCGCGAGGAGAAGCGGTCGAGCGCGATCAGCTCCCCGCAGCCGAGCATCCGCGCCTTGATCGCGTGGCAGAGGCCGAGCGGCCCCACGCCGATCACGACCACCGAGCCGCCCGGCTCGAGGCGGTGAGGCGACGGGAGCTGGGTCGCGTTGTCGAGCCCGTGCGTGACCGCCATCACCTCGGTCAGCACCGCGACCTCGTCGGGCAGCGCGTCGGGGACGCGGAAGAGCCGCGTTCCCGGCAGCAGGTACATGAGCTCGGCCCAGCCGCCGAACAGGTGCGGCGGCCGCTTCGCGTTCAGGCTGTTGCCGTAGTCCTCCAGGCGCTCGCAGGCATAGTACGGAAAATCCCGGCGGCAGAACCAGCACTCGCCGCAGGCGACGTTCGCGCCGGGCACGACCCGGTCGCCGGGCCGTAGCGTGCGGCCCGCGCTGTCGCGCACCAGGCCTCCGGTCTCGACCACCACGCCGACGTTCTCGTGGCCGCAGATCAGCGGGTACTCGAGCGCCCGCTCGTGCGGCGTGCCGGCGTACTGCTTCGTCTCGCCGCGGAAGGTGTGCTTGTCGGTGCCGCAGATCCCGGAGTAGACGACCTGGAGCAGCACCGCCCCCGGCTCGACCGAGGGTCTCGGAAACTCCTCGATCTCGATCCGTCCCGGACCGGTCATCACTGCCGCCCGCACGCCGCTCATGGCGCTCTCCGCGGTCCCGTCCGCGCCGAGCCGGTCCTCGCCTCGGTCGTCCGCGATGTCGTCACGCTTATGCGCCGAGCGCCTCGTTGAACGCGTCGATATACGCCTGCTCGTTCGACGACGGCCCCTTCAGCACCATCCCGAGCGGCCGCTCCGGCTCATTGTAAAAGAAGCGGTCGGCGCGCTCCTGTTGGCCCTGCTTCACCAGCAGCTTGTACGCCTCCTCGTTGAACAGCGGGCGCCCGTAGGTCATGAAGTTCTTGGCGATCCACTCCGCCTGCTCCATCGTGTCGATGAACGTCTCGAAGGAGTCCTTGTGCGCGGATTCCTTGAGCAGCATCTCCGCGTCCATCCAGCCGAACAGGCCCTCCTTCGGCGACGCGATCTCGATCGGCGGGCCGCCCGCGTCCTTCACGCGCGCGTCGGTGCCGATGTTCTCGACCGTGAGCCAGGCCGACTCGTCCGTGAGCGCCCGGATCGACTCGGGGTTCTGCGACACGAGCTTGAGCACATTGGGCTTGAGCTGTACGAGGAAGTCCTTGGCGCGCGCGATCTCGTCCGTGGTCATGTCGTAGGGCTGCTTGGCGCCCGTGGCGATGCCGGCCATCGCCATGAGGTCGGTCGGCTGGTTCTCGAGCACGATCCTCTTCGCGTACGTCTTGTCGAGCAACGCGTGCCACGAGTCCGGCTTGGTCTTCACGTATTTGGGGTTGTAGTAGATCTGGACGCTCGACCAGCCGAACGGGTAGCCCATCTGGTTCGAGCCCGCCTTCCAGAACGGCACGTCGAGGGCCGCCGAGTAGAGCTGCTTCGCGACCGGGAGCGACTTGATGTCGAACGCCTCGATCAGGCCTTCGTTGTAGAACTTCGGGACCCAGAGGGCGTCCTCCGATGACATGTCCCAACCGCCGCCCCCGGCCTTGACCTTGATGTAGGCGTCCGCGTCGTCGCTGAAGAGCTGCGGCCGCGCCGCGATGCCGGTCTTCTGCTGAACCTCCTGGAGCTGTTCCGGGAAGTAGTGGTCGGACCACGTGAGCCAGTTGAGCGTGACAGCGTCGGCAGCTGCCGCCCGCCCGGCGAGCCCGAACGCGCTAGCCGCATACAGGCCGACCGCCCCCGCCGCTCCGCGCTGGAGAAGCGTTCGCCTCGACAACCGCCGTTCGAGCTGATCCATCGGTGCCTCCTCGTTTTCGTTGACTAGCCGTGACTGCGTCCGGGCCCGTCACCGGCGGACAGCTGGAGCGGCCGGACCTCCTCCCCGCAGGCATTGCAGCACCGCGGTTCGCCGGAGCGATCGACACCCGGACAATGCGGGCGCTGCTCGCTCAAGTCACGGCGCGACTTTACAAACCTGCGCACCGGCTGTCTAGAATACCGAAGGGTCGCACAGGTAATGCATCTCTTCTACCTCTCGGAATTACAGGACCGATTCGAGCTGGCTGCCGTCGCCGGGGGGAAGAGCTCGGGCCGGTCAATCGTCGGCGCCCGGACGCCCCACGAGACCGGCGCCGTGGCGAGACGAAGGCTGAGGCGCGGCCCTCGGCGAGGTCGGTCGAGCTGCACGCCCGAACCGCACCGCCCGCTGCCCGAGGCGGAGCAGCTGCGGCAGCGCGAAGGCGAGTGCCAGGATCGCGAGCGAGACGCCGAGCAGCATCGCCGCGACTGCGTTGACCTCGGGCGTGATCCCGAACTTGACCTGCGTGTAGATGTAAATCGGCAGCGTGTTTTGCCCGCCGATCAGGAAGTAGGTGATGATGAACTCGTCGAGCGAGAGCGTGAACGCGAACAGCGCGCCGGCGACGATCGCCGGCAGGAGCAGCGGCAGGACGATGAAGCGCAGGCGTGCGAAGGCGTTGGCGCCGAGGTCGCTCGCGGCACGCTCGAGATCGCGGTCGAATGCCTGCAGCCTGGCCGCGACCAGCAGGATCACGAACGGCGTCGTGTAGACGCTCTGGCCGATGACCGCCGTCTGCGGCGAGAGCTGCATGTGCAGCGTGCCGGTGAAGAGGACCAGCAGGCTGACGCCGATCAGGAGGCCCGGGATCATGATCGGGAGCACGAAGGCGATCCGGATCCCGTTGCGGAACGGCAGCTGCGAGCGCACCAGCGGGAAGGCGGCGGCCGTCCCGACCACGGTGCTGATCGCCGTCACCTCGAGCGCCACGCGCAGCGTCGTCGCGAGCGCGTCGTGGATCTGGTAGTCGCCAAGCGCGGTGCGGTACCAGTCGAGCGTCCAGCCGGTGATCGGGAACGAGCCGTACCGGTTCGCGTTGAAGCTGAACAGCACGAGCAGCGCGATCGGCCCGAACAGGAAGACGTAGATCAGGGCGCCGTAGAGGCCGAGCGCGACCCGTGCCGCGCGCGCGCCCGGCGACACGAGCTCGAGGTCACGCGCCATAGGCCTCCGGTGCCGACAGCGAGCGGCGGAAGACGGCCAGGAGCAGGATGATGAACGCCGCGATCAGCAGCGAGACCGCGGCGCCGCGCGTGTACTGGGCCGCCTGGAAGAAGTTGACGACGAGATTGCCGATCATCACGCCGCCGGTGCCGCCGACGATCTGCGGCGTCAGGTACTCGCCCAGGATCGGGATGAAGACGAAGATCACCGCGGTCACGATCCCGGGCCGCACCTGCGGGACCAGGATGAGGCGGATCGCGGTCAGCGGCGGGGCGCCGAGGTCCATCGCCGCCCGCAGCTGGTCCCAGTTGAAGCGCTCGATTGAGGAGTACAGCGTCAGCGCCGCGAACGGGAAGTAGAGGTAGATGAGCACGAGGATCACCGCCGGCCGGTCGTAGACGAAGAGGCCGATCGGATGATCCGTGAGCCCGGTCCAGAGCAGGAACCGGTTGAGGAGTCCGTTCTCGCCGAGAACGGTCAGCCACGAGTACACGCGCAGGAGATAGCTGGTCCAGAACGGGACGACGACCAGCACGAGCAGGAATGGCCGCAGGCGTCGCGGCACGTGGCGCGACAGCCAATAGGCAAACGGGAACGCGAGGACGATCGTGATCGTGGTCGCGACGATCGAGACCCAGACCGTCGCCCACATCGTCCGGACGTAGGTCGAGACGCTGAAGAAGTAGCGGTAGTTGTCCAGCGTCCAGATGTGGACGACGTTGTAGTCGACGGTCTGCCAGAAGCTGTAGGCGACGATCAGCCCGAGCGGAGCGATGAAG
>JBKPDM010000208.1:0-38401 GCA_046727895.1 Pseudomonadota bacterium
TTCCTGGAGACGCCAGTGACCGGGCTCCAATGACAGTGCTCCAATGACGGTGCTCCAATGACGGCGCTCCAATGACGGTGCTCCAATGACGGTGCTCCAATGACGGTGCTCCAATGACGGTGCTCCAATGACGGTGCTCCAATGACGGTGCTCCAATGACGGTGCTCCAATGACGGTGCTCTGGGCCGAAACCGCGCTGTTGCCGACCGGCTTCGCCACGGGTGTCCGGCTCGAGATCGACCGGCAGGGCGATCTCGCCGCGGTCCAGCCCGGGGCGAGCGCGGCCGGGGCCGAGCGGCTCGCGGGCGTCGTCCTGCCCGGTATGGCGAATGTGCACAGCCACGCCTTCCAGCGCGCCATGGCCGGCCTCGCCGAGCGGCTCGAACCCGGCGAGGCGTCGTTCTGGTCGTGGCGGGTCGTGATGTACCGCTTCCTGGAGCGGATCGGACCCGCCGAGCTCCGCGCGATCGCCGCTCAGCTCTACGTCGAGATGCTGGAGGCGGGCTACAGCGCGGTGGGCGAATTCCATTACCTGCATCATCAGCCTGATGGCCGGCCCTACACCGATCCGGCCGAGCTGTCGCTCGCGATCCTCGAGGCTGCGCAGGCGAGCGGGATCGGCCTGACCCTGCTGCCCGTCCTGTACATGGCCGGCGGCTTCGGCGGTCGCCCCGCTGAACCCGGGCAGCGCCGCTTCGTGCACGATCTGAAGCATTTTGGCGCATTACTGGAGCGGTTGCACGCCACCCTTGGCGCGGACTTGCAGCATCGGCTCGGCATCGCGCCGCATTCCTTGCGCGCGGTGCCGGACGCGGCGCTCGAGCAGGCGATCGCCCTGGTCGACCGGCTCGACCCGACCGCGCCGATCCACATCCACGTCGCCGAGCAGGCACGCGAGGTGCGCGAATGCCTCGAATGGTGCTGCCGCCGCCCGGTCGCGCATCTGCTCGATATTGCCCCGGTCGGCCCGCGCTGGTGCCTGATCCACGCCACCCACATGGACGACGACGAGACGACGGACCTCGCGCGACGCGGCGCGGTCGCCGGTCTTTGCCCGACCACCGAGGCCAATCTCGGCGATGGCCTGTTCAATCTGGCCGCCTTTCTCGAGGCTGGCGGGCGGTTCGCCATCGGCTCGGACAGCCACGTCTCGATCAGCCCGATCGAGGAGCTGCGCTGGCTGGAATATGGCCAGCGGCTGAACACGCTGCGCCGGCTGATCGCGGCGAGCACGACCGAGCCGCATTGCGGCGCGAGGCTCTGGCGGGCGGCGCTCGAGGGCGGCGCGCAGGCGCTCGGCCGCAGAATTGGCCGGCTCGCGCCGGGCTGCCGGGCCGATCTGCTCCGGCTCGATCCCGAGCATTCGATCCTCGCGGGCCGGCACAGCGAGGTTCTGCTTGACAGCCTGGTGTTCTCGGGTAACGCCAATCCGGTGCGGGAGGTCATGGTCGGCGGCCGCTGGCTGGTGCGCGACGGCCGGCACATCGAGCGCGAGCGCATCGACGCCGCCTACCGAATGGCGGTCGCGCGGCTCAAGTGAGGGCAAAGGCGGGATGGCCGGCGAGTACATCATCGAGACGCGCGACCTGACCAAGGAGTTCAAGGGCTTCACCGCGGTCAGCGAGGTCAACCTCAAGGTCCGGCGCGGCTCGATCCACGCGCTGATCGGCCCGAACGGCGCCGGCAAGACGACCGTGTTCAACCTGCTCACCAAATTCCTCGAGCCGACCCGCGGCCAGATCCTCTACGACGGCCGTGACGTCACCCGCGGCCGGCCGGCCGAACTCGCCCGCGAGGGTATGGTGCGCTCGTTCCAGATCTCGGCGACCTTCCCGCACCTCAGCGTGCTCGAGAACGTGCGGGTCGCGCTGCAGAGGAAGCTTGGTACCTCGTTCCACTTCTGGCGCTCGCAGGCGAGCCTGGACGTGCTGAACGAGCGGGCAGAGGAGCTGATCGAGGCGGTCGGGCTGGCCGGCTTCGAGAGCAGCCCGGCGGGCGAGCTGCCCTATGGCCGCAAGCGGGCGCTCGAGATCGCCACCACGCTCGCCCTCGAGCCTAAGATGATGCTGCTCGACGAGCCGACCGCCGGCATGGGCCACGAGGACGTCGGCCGCATTGCCGAGCTGATCAAGAAGGTCGCGGCTCAGCGCACGGTGCTGATGGTCGAGCACAATCTCTCGGTGGTCGCCGATCTGTCCGATGTCATCACCGTGCTGCAGCGCGGCCAGATCCTCGCCGAAGGCAGCTACGAGGACGTGTCGAGCAACCCCGAGGTACGCGAGGCCTACATGGGGACGGGCCATGCCTGAGACCGCAAGCAGCGCCAAGGAGGTGCTGCGCCTGAAGGACGTCCACGCCTTTTACGGCGAGTCGCACATCCTCCATGGCGTCGACATCGACGTGCGCGAGGGCGAGGTGGTCACCCTGCTCGGCCGCAACGGCGCCGGCAAGACGACCACGCTCAAGTCGATCATGGGCATCGTCGAGCAGTGCCAGGGCTCGATCCGCTTCGCTGATCACGAGCTGGTCGGTCTGCCGTCCAACAGGGTCGCCAGGCTCGGTCTCGCCTACTGCCCCGAGGAGCGCGGCATCTTCGCCAGCCTCGATGTCGAGGAGAACCTGATGCTGCCGCCGGTGGTCAGGCCGGGCGGCACGCCGGTCGCAGAGATCTATCACCTGTTCCCCAACCTGCGGGAGCGCCGGCGCAGCCAGGGCACGCGGCTTTCGGGCGGCGAGCAGCAGATGCTGGCGATCGCCCGGATCCTCCGCACCGGCGCCACGCTGCTGCTGCTCGACGAGCCGACCGAGGGGCTGGCGCCGGTGATCGTGCAGCAGATCGGCAATGTCATTCGCCAGCTGAAACGGGGCGGCTATACCGTGCTGCTGGTCGAGCAGAATTTCTATTTCGCCTCCACGGTCGCCGATCGCCACTACCTGATGGACCACGGCCGCATCGTTGACATGATCGACAATGACAAGCTTGATGCAAGCATGGACAAACTGCACGAGTATCTCGGCGTGTAGCCACGCTGCACGCGCCAGCCAGAGGGAGGTCACATGAACATCAAGGTATTGGGCGCCTGCGCGGGCGCCGTCGCTCTGCTCAGCGGCACCGCTCACGCGGAGATTTCGGGCAACGCGATCAAGATCGGCGTGATGAACGACCAGTCCGGGCTGTACGCGGATCTGGCCGGCCAGGGCTCGGTCGAGGCGGCGAAGATGGCGGTCGAGGACTTCGGCGGCAGCCTGGATGGCGCCTCGATCGAGGTGCTCTCGGCCGATCACCAGAACAAGCCCGATGTCGGCTCCAACATCGTGCGGCAGTGGATCGACGTCGACGGGGTCGATGCGGTGGTCGACGTGCCGACCTCGTCGGTCGCGCTCGCGGTCAATGAGATCACCAAGGAGAAGAACCGGATCTTCCTGGTCTCCGGCGCGGCGACGACCCAGCTGACCAACGAGGCCTGCTCGCCGACCACGGTGCACTGGACCTACGACACCTACGCGCTCGCAGTCGGCACCGGCCGGGCGCTGGTGCAGGAGGGCGGCGACACCTGGTTCTTCATCACCGCCGATTACGCCTTCGGTCACCAGCTCGAAGCCGATACCACGCGCGTGGTCAAGGAGGAGGGCGGTCAGGTCCTTGGCTCGGTCGCCCACCCGCTGAGCAGCGCCGACTTCTCCTCCTATCTGTTGCAGGCGCAGGGCTCGGGCGCCAAGGTGATCGGCCTGGCGAACGCCGGCACGGACACCACCAATTCGATCAAGCAGGCGCACGAGTTCGGCATCACCGATGCCGGGCAGCAGCTTGCGGCGCTGCTGCTGTTCCTCACCGACGTCAACGCGCTCGGCCTCGACGTCGCCAAGGGCCTGGTGCTGACGACCGGCTTCTACTGGGACATGAACGACGAGACCCGCGCCTGGTCGCAGCGCTTCAACGAGCGGGTCGGTCAGATGCCGACCATGGTGCAGGCCGGCGTCTATTCGGCGGTTATGCACTATCTGCAGGCGATCAAGGCGGCGGGTACCGACGAAGCCAAGGCGGTGATGGCCAAGATGAAGGCGACCCCGGTCAACGACTTCTTCGCCAAGAACGGCAAGATCCGCGACGACGGCGTCATGGTCCACGACATGTATCTGGCGCAGGTCAAATCGCCGGACCAGTCCAAGGGCAAGTGGGACTATTACAAGATCCTGCGGACCATCCCGGGCGATAAGGCGTTCCAGCCGCTCTCGACGAGCAAGTGCCCGCTGGTCAAGCAGTGATCTGATCGGCTGAGCCGGCCGGGAGGGCGGGCATGGTCGGGATTTTCGGGGTACCTTCGGCGGTGCTGTTCGGTCAGCTCCTGCTGGGGCTGATCAACGGCTCGTTCTATGCGCTGTTGAGCCTCGGTCTGGCGGTGATCTTCGGCATGCTCAACGTGATCAACTTCGCGCATGGCGCGCAGTACATGATGGGCGCGTTCGCCGCCTTCTTCCTGCTGCAGTACCTCGGCATCGGCTACTGGCCCGCCCTCCTGATCGCGCCGCTGATCGTCGGCGCGATCGGCATCGTGATCGAGAAGACCATGCTCTCCCGGCTGTATCGCCTCGATCACCTCTACGGCCTGCTGCTGACCTTCGGCCTCGCGCTGATCATCGAGGGCGTATTCCGCAATTACTACGGCTCGTCCGGCCGGCCCTATCCGATCCCGCCCTCGCTGTCCGGCGGCTACAATCTGGGCTTCATGTTCCTGCCGGCCTATCGGGGCTGGGTGGTGGTCGCCTCGCTGATCCTCTGTCTCGGCACCTGGTTCCTGATCGAGCGGACGCGGCTCGGCGCGTATCTTCGAGCCGGCACCGAGAACCCGATCCTGGTGCGCGCGTTCGGGATCAACGTGCCGGTGCTGATGACCTTGACCTATGGCTTCGGCGTGGCGCTGGCGGCCTTCGCCGGGGTGCTGGCGGCGCCGATCTATCAGGTCAACCCGCTGATGGGCTCGGACCTGATCATCGTCGTGTTCGCCATCGTGGTGATCGGCGGCATGGGCTCGATCTTGGGCTCGATCGTGACCGGCCTCGGGCTCGGCATCGTCGAGGGCCTGACCAAGGTCTTCTATCCCGAGGCCTCGAGCACGGTGGTCTTCGTGGTCATGGTGATCGTGCTTTTGACCAGGCCGGCCGGCCTGTTCGGGAGGACGGCGTGATGCGGGTCGCGGCCCCGGCCCAGACGCGCTCCGGCGCCCCGACGCTCAGCCTCGTCCTGATCGGCCTCCTGATCGGGCTCGGGCTGGTCGCACCGTTCGCGGTCTACCCGATCTTCCTGATGAAGGCGCTCTGCTTCGCCCTGTTCGCCTGCGCCTTCAACCTGCTGCTCGGCTTCGTCGGGCTGCTGTCGTTCGGCCACGCCGTGTTCTTCGGCTCGGCTGCCTACATCACCGGGCACACGGCCAAGGTCTGGGGCTGGTCGCCGGAGCTGGCGATCCTCGCCGGCACGGCGGTGGCCGCGCTGCTGGGCGTGGTGTTCGGCTGGCTCGCGATCCGTCGCACCGGCATTTACTTCGCGATGATCACGCTGGCGCTCGCCCAGATGATCTACTTTTTTGTCCTGCAGGCGCCGTTCACCGGCGGCGAGGACGGCCTGCAGGCGATCCCGCGCGGCCGCCTGTTCGGCATCGTCGACCTCGCGCAGATGTTGAACATGTACTACGTCACGCTCGCGGTGTTCGTGTTCGGCTTCCTCGTGATCTATCGCACCGTGCACTCGCCGTTTGGCCAGGTGCTCAAGGCGATCCGCGAGAACGAGCCGCGCGCGATCTCGCTCGGCTACAAGGTCGACCAGTACAAGCTCCTGGCGTTCGTGCTGTCGGCAGCGCTCTCCGGCCTCGCCGGGTCGACCAAGGCGGTGGTGTTCCAGTTCGCCTCGCTGACCGACGTGCACTGGCAGACCTCGGGTGAGGTCGTGCTGATGACCCTGCTCGGCGGCATGGGCACGATCTTCGGCCCGGTGGTCGGCGGCTTCGTCGTCGTGTCGTTGCAGAACTATCTCGCCCAGTTCGGCGGCTGGGTGACGGTGATCACCGGCGCGATCTTCGTCGCCTGCGTGCTGCTGTTCCGGCGCGGTATCGTCGGCGAGCTGGCCCGCATCTTTCGCCTCGAGGGCATTTGAGGCGCCCCCGCGGCCACCACCACGTGGCGCTCTGCCCTGGAGATCGGTGGAGGTGACGTTCGACGCCTGCGTGATCGGCCACGTGGTGCGCGATCTCAACGTGATCGCCGGCGTCGAGCGGCCGCCCGCCCCGGGCGGCGCCGCCTACTATTCGAGCATGGTCTATCGCAGCCTCGGTCTTCGGACTTTGATCCTGACCAAGGTTGCGCCTGAGGATGAGGATCTGCTGCTTGGCGATCTGCGCGCGCGCGGCGCCGAGGTGATCAACCTTGGAACGAAGCGCTCGACCGTGTTCCGCAACATCGACACGCCCGATGGTGGTGGCCGCGTCCAGAAGGTCGATGCGGTGGCCGACCCGATCCGTGCCGACGAGCTGCCGCCGCTCGAGGCGCGCGTCCGCCAGCTCGGGCCCCTGACCAGCGGCGACCTCGAGCCCGGGATCATCGAAAGCTGCGCGCGCACCGGTGGCCTGGTCGCCATCGATGTGCAGGGGCTGACCCGCGCCGTGCGTGACGGCGCGGTGCGGGCCGAGGGGCCCGCGCGTCTGCCCGACGATCTGGCGCTGCTCGACATCCTCAAAGCCGATGAGGCGGAGATCCTGACCTTCGCGGGCGAAGCCGACCCCGAAGCCGCGATCGCCCGGGTGCGGGCGGCCGGCGTGGGCGAGGTGCTGATCACCAAAGCGAGCCGCGGCTCGACCATCTACGGGCCCGGGGAATCGATCGAGATCGCGCCGGTCGCGCCGCGCTGCAAGGTCGATCCGACCGGCTGCGGCGACACTTATCTCGCGGCCTATCTCGCGGCCCGGCTCGAGAGCCCGGACCTGCGCCGCTGCGGCCTCTTCGCCGCGACCGCCGCCGCGCTCAAAATGGAGAGCTTCGGCGCGCTCCGCACCGACCTGGCCGCGATCCTCGCCCGCCGGCCGCCCGCCGGCCCCGCTGGTGCCGGTCCGAGCCGGAACTGATCCTCTGCCTTTCGCTCGATTGAAGGTCGGTCGCCAATGATCAATGCGCCACCGCAGCGAGAACCTGGCCGACCACCTGGAGCAACGCGCTTGCTGCCGCGAGCACCTTGCCCACGTCCTTGATGTCCGTGAGTGCGCCCTGGACGCCGGCAATCGCGGCGTTCAACGGCGTCCGACAGGCATCGATGTTCGTCTGAATTTGCGCAAGCTGCACATTCTCGAGCTGGGCGATGCGGGCGTCGAGCAGAATCCGAAGATCCGAGTTTCTGTCCTTGCTCCGCTGCGCTCGCATCCATCATCTGGATCTGCCAGTCGGCAGAGGTCAGCTTGTTCCTCAGCGCCTGAAGCTGGGCGAGCGTCTTGTCTTTGAGGTCTGGAGTGCTGTTGGCCACGAATCGGTTCCTTTCACCTCGATGCGAGAAGTTCGCGTGGCGTCAGGACGCGGGTGGTGTCGTGCCCCTGAGCGCCTTGACCAAGGCCGCCAGGCGATCGACATCCTCTGCCAGCTGGGCGAACAGGCTGCTGGAGCGGCTGCCGCCGGCCATGGCAATGAACGAGGTCTTGAGGTTCGCTGCCGCCGAGGCCGCGGCACTGAGCGCCGCCACCGACTGGTTCCGGCTGCCGGCGGTCAGAGCATTCGCCCGCAGGGTCTTCCAGTCCGAGGGCAACGGGTTGCTCGTCAGGTAGGGCTCGATCACGCTCTTGAATTCCTGCTGCTGCTGCTCGGCCGCCAGCTCCGAGCGAAGGTCGCTCGCCACGGCCTGCAGAAAAGCCCGCTGCAGCTCGATCGTCCTGACGATGTCATCGCCGTGCGCGCGCAGCTCCCGCTCCACCGCGGCGCTGCGGAACGCTCCCACGATCAGGGGCGTGACCGAGCCGGTCAGGCTGGCCACGGATCGACCGTCGATCTCGTAGCTGGCGACGTTCTTGTCGAGCTCGCCCATCTGCTTGACCAGCATTTGCGCCTCGGCGCCGATCGCACTGTCGCCGCTGGTATCCTCGAGCGCCGCGAGCGCGACAAAATAGGACTTGAGCAGCTGGGCCTGGCTGGCGACGTCGGCGAAGATCTTCGCGCGCTCCTGGTAAGCGCTGTCGGCTTCGAGCAGGGCCGTCTTTCTGGCATCGGCCGAGGCGCTCGCGT
This sequence comes from Pseudomonadota bacterium, assembly GCA_046727895.1. Classification (GTDB taxonomy): domain Bacteria; phylum Pseudomonadota; class Alphaproteobacteria; order Geminicoccales; family Geminicoccaceae; genus DATAOG01. The sequence continues at coordinate 8,254 of JBKPDM010000208.1, forward strand.
GCGCCGCGATCAGCGTATCGGAGTTGGACGCGATCGCGGCATCCAGAGCGCCGTTCAGCACGGGCGGTACGCTCTCGGCGAACTTGATCCCCGAGTGGGCCACCGACTGGACCTCGGCCGGCGGTGGCGCGATCGCGCACCCGGCCAAAGTGAGAATCGACAGAACGATGGCGATCGATGCTTTCGCGGCGCTCTCGGTCATCTTTCTCGCTCAGTTGGTTTGCTGGATTTCGACATCCAGTTGTGGTTTTTCGACGACCTATTCGCGTCTGAAGCCGGAAGCTGATCGTCCGGCTATGTCGAAATTCAGAAACCGAAAGGTTACGCTGCCCCGACACGACAGGCAACCCGAGAGACATGTTTCTGAAGACGCGCGCTTGACACCTGTGCGACGTGGACCAGGATGACCACTCACCTGGCGTAGCGGCGCTCTGTGGGACCGTATGGGCAATATCGGTTGCTGGAATACCGTGATGCGCGAGAATGACTATCTGATCGCGCGTTGGAACGAGTTCATCGTGGCCTGACCTCTCCGGGCCGAAGCGACGGCGGGTGCTGTCGGTGGCAGCGTTTTTGAAAGGAGAAGCCGGATGGCTGAGAACGACTGGCGCGTGGCAGGCGACTATTTCGAGACCTGCAATTGCAATTTTCTCTGCCCCTGCATCCACAGCAACATGGTCGCACCGCCGACCAACGGCGAGTGCAAGGTGGCGATGGTGTACCACATTATCGAGGGCCATCACGGCGCAACGTCCCTCGACGACCTGTCGTTCGTTCTGGTTGCGTGGACGCGGGGTCCGATGATCGAGGGCGACTGGACCGTCGGGATCATCGTCGATGACCGGGCGAGCGACGCCGAGCGTGACGCGGTCGTTGCCATCGCGTCCGGCCAAGCGGGCGGCCCCATGGCCGTGCTGGCCTCCCTGGTCGGCACCTTCGCCGGCGTCGAGAGGCGTCCGATCCGAATCGAGAAGGACGGGCTCGGCCGCAAGGTCTCGATCCCCGGCGTGCTGGAAGAAGGCCTGACCGGCCTGCCCTCGCCGGCGGATCCGGCGCAGCCGATCGTGATCGATCAGACGGCGCACCCGGCCAACGCCCGGCTGGCGCTGGCCAGGGCCACCCACAGCCATCTGCACGCCTTCGGCATCGACTGGGACGACCAGAGCGGACGCAACAACGGCCACTTCGCCCCGTTCAGCTGGCGATCAGACTAGGCGGCCCGTCTCTCCAGAAGGCGGAGAGATTATCTCATCCGCGAGGGTCAGGCGCATCTCAAAGCCTGATCGAAAAACAAAGGGCGGCGGCGCGCCGATCGCGTGAGCAGGCTCAGCGCAGGCCGTCCTCACCCTTGATCTCGGACGCCTTGAGACCGCCCGCGCGGGCATGAATCCGGGCGCCGGTGGTCATCGCCAGGATGAACACGATCTCGTCCGGCCGCGGCGCGTCCGCGACGCCGACCTCGATCGCATCGAAGTGGCTGCGCACGTAGGAAGCGTTGATGTGGGTGATCGGCACGTCGAGGCGCGCGCCGGCGACCGCGACCTTCTTGGTCGACGGCACGATCGCCTTGGCGTCGCCGAGCGCCTGTCGCATGGCGTAACCGCCGGGCTCGTGCCAGAGCGCGCCGTGCTCGAGCTCGCCCGCGGTGCCGACCAGCGCGCCCTTGCCGTAGCCCTGAATCGCCTCGGGATGGCCGCCGAGCGCGTCGATCAGGCGGCGCGCAAGGTCGAGGCCGAGCGGTTTGAGCGCCTCCAAGTACGGCATCAGGTCCTCGACGTAGCGCCCGGCGTAGGGATTGCGCGCCACGGCGAGGATCGCGGCCCGGACCAGAGGCGTGCCGGGCGGCGGCCCGCCCTCGTGATAGATCTCCTCAAAATGCATGGTGATTTTGCGCAACTGGACCAGATCGTTCATCCCGCCGCCCTCAATCCATGGTCCGCTCGAAGAGCGCCGACGATCCGGACGCGGCCCTGGAGCGCGAGGCTCGCGGCGAAGATCAGCCCTGCCCGGCGCAGCGCCCCGGCGTGCTCGGCGCCCCGATCGAGCGCCCGCTCGATCACCGCCCTTGGCAGCGCGCCGACGGCGACCGTGACCGGAAGATCGCCGAGATCGGTATCCTCGCGCAAGAGGTTCGCACGCGATCGCCGGATCGCGGGATGATCGCAGTCGACCGCGTTCGCGATCATGGTCGCGGCGGCGTCGGCTGTGGCCGCGCTCGCCGCCAGCGCCGTCACCGCATCAGCGATGCCAAGCGAGAAGGAGCGGCCGCGCCAGCCGGAGGTCGCGAGCCCGCGCACCGGCATGGCGTGGTCGAGCTCGACCGTGCCATCGAGGTGCGGCGCGCTCGGATTGGCGACCAGTCCGGCGCGCAGGCGCTCGCCCGGCGCCAGGTGAATGGCGATGTCGCCGCCGTCGTTGACGTAGGCCCGCGTTAGGTCGCGGCCGGCGAGCATGGCATCCAGCACCTCGTCGCCGACCGCGCCGGCGACCGCGGCCATCGGCGTGATGTAGCGCTGGCGATGCGGCCAGACGGCCTGGACCATTCGCATTGCGACGGCACCCTCGACGGTCAGGCCTGCATCGGTGATCGGCCGGCGCAGCAGTGGGAGCTCTGCCACCAGCTCGGCGAGAATCGTCCGGAAGCGGGCCGCGGCCTGCCGATACGCCTGGTGCCGTTCGGCTGCGGCGCCGAACGCCTCGGCGATGATGTCGATCGGGCCGTGGTGGAGGTGCAGGCGGCGGCCATCCGGCAGCAACGCGACCTGCGCTTCGCCGCTCATGCCTCGTCGAGCACCCGGCCCTTGGGCTGGACCGGCCAGGGATTGCTCTCGTCCCAGGGACGCCTGGCGAGACGCCGCTCGGCCAGCACATCGGCGAGCGGCACGATGCGCTCGAGATGACCGCCGAGGGCGGCGTAGTCCTCCCGCCTCAGGGTGAACTCGATCGGCGCGACCAGCGCCGGCGTCGGCACGTAGCCGAACGAGTTTTCCGGCATGCGGGTGACGTCGACCATGAGCGTGATGCCGCCGCCTGGCCAGACGTAGACCGGGGCGCCGCCACAGGTGACCCGGGTCAGGGCCTGCTTGACCGAGCGGGTGAGGCGCACCGGGTTCTCGGTGACGCCGGCGCGTAGCGACCCACCGGCCCCGGCCATGAACAGCACGCTGGTCAGCGCCGGCTCGCAGTTCTCGGCGATCCGCTCCACCACCTTGGCAATCTCGGCCGGCATCGGCGCCGGCTCGGGACGGAGCTGGTCGTCAAGCACGAACCAGGCGGCGTCCTCGCCGGTCGTCGAGACCATCAGGAGCCTGAGGCCGGGCCAGGCCACCTTGGCGTCGATCCGCTCGATGATCTCGAGCGGGTCACGGATGTCGGTGCCGCCCCAGCCGGCGCCCGGCTCGGCGACCTGGAAATAGCGCCCGGGGGTCGATTTGCGACCGCGGACGCGGAGCCCGGCCGGCGGCATGTCGAGGAAGCGGCCGGCCTGGTGCTCGGTCAGGACGCCCGTGATATGATCGTCGACGACGATCACCTCGTCGGCGTGGCCGTGCCACTGCTGAGCGAAGATGCCGATCGCGGCCGAGCCGCAGCCGACCCGCATCCGCTCTTCGCGCACGCCGTTGACGACCGGCGCCGCGCCCGCCTGCAGGGTCACCTTGGCGCCGCCCTCGATCTCGACCTCGACCGGCCTGCGCGAGCAGAGCTCGAGCATCGAGCGGCAGGTGACGGTGCCCTCGCGCTTGCTGCCGCCGGTCAGGTGACGGACCCCGCCGAGCGCCAGCATCTGCGAGCCGTACTCGGCCGTGGTGACATGGCCGATCGGCTCACCGTCGGCACGCACTGCAGCCTGCTCGGGTCCGAGGTAGCGATCGGTGTCGATCTTCACCTTCAGGCCGCAGTAGCTGAAGATGCCCTCCGAGACCACGGTCACCATGTCGACGCCTTCGACCTCGGCGCCGACGATGAACGGCGCCGGCTTGTAGTCGGGGTAGGTCGTGCCGGCGCCGATGCCGGTGACGAAGCTCTCGCCGCTCCTGACCAGGGCGCCGTCCCAGTCGCCCGCGCCGTCGAGGAACGGCACCTTGTCGTCGGCCCGCTCAGTCACGACGAGCGGGTCGACCCGCACCAGCTTGCCGTCCAGGTTGGCGTAGCGATCGCAGGCGCCGGCCTTGCCCTCGCGGATCCGGCAGAGCACCGGGCAGGCGTCGCAGCGGACGATCGAGCCCGCCTCAGCCATCGGCAGCACCCGCGGGCACCTCGGCCGACCCGGCGGTGCGCGCCTGGTCAATCAAGCGGTGATGGCGGCAGCTGAGCAACTTCGGGCTACCCGAAAGGTGAGGTTCGGCCCATCATCAAGCGCCCGCCGATGGCCGACGTCAAGGGCGGGGAAGGCGGCCTCGAAAACCGACTCGAGCGCCTGCATCAGGCTCGAGCGGGACCTCTCGGGCGGCTATTGGTTGCAGGGAAGGGGGGCGAGATGCGCACCGAGGACTACCAGCGCCGGCGGGACGAGCTGGCCGGCTGGCCGGTCGGGATCATCTCTTACAAGCTCGGCGATCGTTACATCTGCGAGGTCGACAACGTCAGCCCCGGCGCCCGTCTGGCGCGCGCGGACGGCGCCACCCTCGAGGAAGCCGAGCAGCGCGCGCTGGCGGCGGCGGAGCGCCGCCTCGCCCGCACCCGCGTTCATTCGATCGACTAGGACTAGGACTAGGTCGCGGCCACGGGGAGGGCTCGAGAGCCTCTCAGGCGCTACTCACTCTCAGCTTGCTCATCAGCCCGCGCTGGTGCGCGCTGGTGTGAGCGCGCGCCGGTTGTAGGGCAGAGGCGCTGAAGGAGCTCTGCCATGCCGCAGAAGCCGGTGACCCCGGCGACGATCAGACCGGCGCCGACGAAGGCGCTGAGCAGCGCGAACCAAGGCGACAGCAGCACCGCCAGGAGCAGGCCAAGGAGGACCAGGGAGCCCGCGGCGATCTGAACCTGGCGCATGATTGGCAGCGGCGCCGCGGGATTGGCCTCCACCGGCAGGCCGGTGCGTTTCCAGGCCTGGATGCCGCCCGCCAGATGGGCCAGCTCCTCGTGGTACGCCAACAGCCCGCCGGCCGCCTGGCGCGAGCGGTTGCCGCTGTTGCACATCAGCACCATGATCTTCTCGGGGTCCCGCGGCAGGCGCGCCGGGTCGAAGCGCGAGAGGGCATGCAGACGCGCGCCCGGGACATGCTCGCGGGCATACTCGTCGGCCTCGCGTACATCGACTAGGATCGCGCGACCATGGTCCAGCCAGTCCTTGAGCGTAGCCGGGTCGACGTCACGAAGCGCCGCGGGCATGAGGCAACCTCCCGGTGGCCTTATATCGTCTATCGCTAATTAAGTATCGTTGAATATGTTGTCAAGCGGGCTACGGGTCGCGCGGCTGGCGCGAGGAGGAGCAGCATGAAGCCAGACGTTACGTCGTTCTTCCATGAGGATTCCAACACGATCTGCCACGTGGTGCGCGAACCGGAGGGCCGGCATGCGGCGATCATCGACGCGGCGCTCGATTTCGACGAGGCGGCGGGGCGAACGCGGACCGCGTTCGCCGATCGGGTGGTCGCCTTCGTCCGCGAGCAAGGCCTAGTCGTCGACTGGATCCTCGAGACCCACGCCCATGCCGACCATCTCTCCGCCGCTCCCTATCTGAAGCAGCAGCTCGGCGGCCGGATCGGCATCGGCGAGCACATCACCGACGTCCAGAAGCTGTTCAAGGATCTCTTCAACGTCGAGAAGACGTTCAACACCGACGGCTCACAGTTCGATCACCTGTTCAAGGAGGGCGAGCATTTCAGGATCGGCGCGCTCGATGCCCGTGTCCTCTATACGCCGGGGCACACGCCCGCCTGCGTGACCTACGTGGTCGGCGATGCGGCGTTCGTCGGCGACACCTTGTTCATGCCTGACGGCGGCACCGCGCGCGCCGATTTTCCCGGCGGCGACGCTGGCACACTCTATCACTCGATCGAGAAGATTCTCGCGCTGCCGCCCGACACCCGGCTGTTCGTCTGCCACGATTACGGGGCCGGAGGGCGGCCGATTGCCTGGGAGACCACGGTCGCGGAGCAGCGCGCCAGGAACATCCATGTGCGCGAGGGCACCAAAGAGGGCGAGTTCGTCAGGATCCGCACCGAGCGCGACAAGACACTGAAAGTGCCGAAGCTGCTGATGCCCTCGATCCAGATCAACATGCGGGCGGGGGAGATGCCGCCGCCCGAGGACAACGGGGTCTCCTACATCAAGATTCCGCTGAACCGGATCTGAGGCTGAGGCGAAAGACAGCCTGAGCCTTGGCACCAGAACTGGCGCCGGGCGACGCGACGCCCCGACGCCAATCACTCGGACCTCCGATCCCGCGAGTTGCGGGCGCGCACCGAGACCCACTGCGCGTGCTCCTTGCCGATCAGCTCTTCGATCCGCTCGGCGAGATGAGCGCGTTTGTCCTCGGTATCGCCGTAGGGGCCGGCATCGGCCAGGAACAAATACTTCTCGTGCTTCAGAGCCTCGGCGGTCGAGCGGTAGCTCAGCCAGTTCTCATGGTACTGGTTGAGGTGCTGCAACCCCTCGAGAACGACCACCGCAACGCCGACCAGCGCGATCACGACGGCCGGCAGCAGGGCCCAGTGCGGGTCGAGCATGGCGGCGAGATTGTCCTGGAAACCGGCCAGAAACGGGATCAAGGCGGCGAGAACGACCTGAATGACCTTGAGGCGCTTGTACGTGCGCTGGGCCTCGACGCCCCGGCGTTCGTACCAAGCAATCTGGTCTTCGAGCCGAGTCCATGTGGGATCGACCCACGCCTCCTCGGTGCTGGAGGCTTGCATGTACCGACCTCCCTGACGTCTCCTCCGAACGACGGCTTCGTCGACGATTTTCTCCGCAATGTCGTTTGCAGTCGTTCCTACTGCCGTTCGAGATATCACAATAAACGGCGTGGGCTATACCGAATTTCGCCGACGCGGTTCGACCGGTGCCCGAGGGAGCGCCGGTCCCGGGTCATCGGTTGCTGGTGGCGGCGGCACCGCGCGCCGGCGCGCACGGCGAAGCGGCTCGCCTAGTACCAATAGCCGCTCAAGCGAGTGCGGGGCGCCCGAGTGATCGGCTGCCAGCGGCACTCGGTCGGGCCGGGCTCGACCAAGTCGGAAGCGTAGGCCGGCGGGCCGAACTCGGCCGGCCTGTCGTACAGCGCCTCAAGCCTGGCGATGCGCTGCTCGGTCCGCGGATGGCTGCGCAACAGCGAGGGCTCGGGCAGCCGGTAGCCGGGCATCAGGATCTGCTCCCAGATCCCCCGCTGATAGCGCTCGAGCTTGGCCAGCGCCGACGCGAGGCCGGCCGGATCGCCGGTCAGGCCGGCAGCGTCCAGATCGGCTTCGAACTCGCGCGCCCGCGACAAGGCCAGCTGCAGCAGCACGGTCAGCTGCGGCGCGAACACCAGCAACGGTATCAGTAGCCAGGGCAGGCTGGCCGCACCGCTCAGCCAGAGCGGCAGACCGACGAACAGGAGGATGAGGCCGAACATGGTCATCATCCGAGTCAGGCGTCCGGTGAGGTCGGCCAGGCTCATCAGCCAGAGGTCGTTGTTGCGAATGTGGCTGATCTCGTGCGCCAGCACGCCGGCCAACTCGCGCAAGCTCAGGGTCCGCAACATGCCGTCGGTGACCGCGATCACGGCATCGTCGCGGCCGCCGACCGCAAACGCGTTCAGCATCCTGCTCGGCACGTAGTAGATGCGCGGACGTTGGTCCAGCCCTGCCCGCTCGGCGAGCTGCGCGAGCACGCGAAAGACTTCGGGCAGATCGTGCGGCAACAGTTCACGCGCGCGATACAGCCGGAGCACCATGCCGGGCGAGATCTTAGGGCTGAACGCGAGGGCCAGTGCTGCGCCCAGGCCCAGGCCGACGACCCCGTCCGGGCCGAACAGAGTCCAGCCGCAGAGCGCCAGGATTCCGACCATGCCGCCCAGCAGCAGCATCGACTGAAGGAGGTTTCTCAGTTTGTGACGCCGCTGCGCGGCCGCATCGAGCGGCGCGAGCTGAGGGCGGTTCACGACTGGTGATGCAAGCATGGCAAGGGCGAACCGAACGGGCGTCCCTACTCGGCAAAGATAGACCGCTCGCCGGAGCCCGCAATGAGCCGTGCAGCCATGGCTCGCCGCGCCGCCGCGGGTCGCGAAGCGGCTTGACCGGCGGCGCTCCCTCGTGAGATCTGCCGATGGTTGGGATGGGGGATGCCATGAAGCTCACCGGCCTCAGGACGACGCCGATCAACATGCCCCATGACGCGCCGATGTGGTGGACCGGGGGCCTCTATCCCGGCACCTCGAAGACGATCGTCGAGGTCGAGACGGACGAAGGCGTGGTCGGCCTCGGCGAGGCGCCCTCGATCGACGTGCTCCCAGTCATCGAGGCGATGGGCGAGCGCCTGATCGGTCAGGACCCGATCGACATCGCGGCCTGTGAGAGCTCGTGCGTGCCGCCCTGGCAGATCGTGCAGAAAACCGACGACTCCTCGGTGGTCAAGGCGTTCGGCGCGATCGAGATTGCACTTTGGGACATCCGCGGCAAGGTCTGGGAGCAGCCACTCTACAAGCTCTTGGGCGGCGCTGTGCGCAAGCAGATCCCGTTCACCGAGTATTTCGCTTTCCGGCCGGAGCAGAACGGCGCAGGGGGCGAGATGACGCCCGAGGCGGTGGTCGACTATTGCCTGCGCATGCGCGCCGAGCACGGCTCGTCCTTCTTCGAGGGCAAGCTGATCCTGGGCGACCCGCTGCTCGAGATCCGGACCGTGCGGCTCCTGCGCGAGGCTCTGGGGGCGGAGGCGATGCTCCGGCTCGATTCCAACATGCAGTGGTCGCTCGCCAGTGCCCGGCAGGTACTGCGCGCGATCGAGCCCTACGACATCCGCAACTATGAGGACCCGGTCGCGACCTTCGAGGAGATGGCGCAGCTCAGAAAGCACTCCGCGATCCCGTTCAGGTCGCACGTGCCGGACCTCCGGCGCGCGGTGGCGCTCGGCGTGCCCGACACGATCGTCACCAACTTCGCCGTCCTCGGTGGCATCAACCGGGCGATCCGCTTCATCGGCGCCTGCGAGGCGATGGGCGTGGGCTTCTGGTGCTACTCAGGCTATGCCGGCGTCTGCACCGCCGCCTATCTGCACGTCACCGCGGCCACGCAGTGGATCCACGAGCCGAGCCAGTCGCTGTTTCGCTGGCAGATCGCCGACGTGATCGAGGGCGGACCGTTTCGCCAGACCAACAACGTCGTGCCGGTACCCGAGGGGCCGGGCCTCGGGGTGAGGCTGGACCGCAGCTCGCTCGACTTCCTGCATCGCCATTTCGTCGATCACGGTCCGCTCGACCACTTCCACGATCCGGCCGCGCCCGGCCGCTTCCGGCGGTTGCCCCTGCACTGACTCACTCATGGCCACCAAAGATCCCCTTCTTCAGCCGTTCCAGCTCAAGCACCTGATCCTGCGCAATCGGATCATGTCGACGGCGCACGAGCCGGCCTATTCCGAGGACGGCATGCCCAAAGACCGCTACCGGCTGTACCACGTCGAGAAGGCCAAGGGCGGGATCGCGCTGACCATGACCGCGGGCTCGGCGATCGTCGCCGAGGACTCCCCGGCGGCGTTCGGCAACCTCTACGCTTACAAAGACGAGATCGTTCCCTGGCTGAGGCGGCTCGCCGACGAGTGTCACGGGCACGGCGCGGCGGTCATGATTCAGATCACCCACCTCGGTCGGCGGACCAACTGGAACCACAGCGACTGGCTGCCGGTGCTGGCACCATCGCCGATTCGCGAGCCCGCGCATCGCGCCTTTCCCAAGGCGGCCGAGGACTGGGACCTCGCGCGGATCGTCAAGGCCTACGCCGCGGCTGCGGCGCGCATGCAGGCGGCCGGCCTGGACGGCATCGAGATCGAGGCCTACGGCCACCTGCTCGACGGCTTCTGGTCGCCCGCCACCAACCGGCGCGCCGATCAGTATGGCGGCAACCTCGACAACCGGCTCCGCTTCACCTTCGAGGTGCTCGACGCGATCCGCGCCGCGGTCGGCCAGGAGTTCATCCTCGGCATCCGCATGGTCGTCGACGAGGCCTGGGACAAGGGCCTCTCGCGCGACGAGGGACTCGAGATCGGGCGCCGCCTGGTGGCGCGAGGCCAGATCGATTTCCTGAACGTCATCCGCGGCCACATCGACACCGACGCGGCGCTGTCCAGGGTGATCCCGATCCACGGCACGCCCGCCGCGCCCCATCTCGACTTTGCCGGCGAGGTGCGCGCCCTGCTCGGCGTCCCGGTGTTCCACGCGGCGCGCATCAACGACGTCGCCACGGCGCGCCACGCGATCGCCTCGGGCAAGCTCGACATGGTCGGCATGACCCGCGCGCACATCGCCGATCCGCACATCGCGCGGAAGGTCGCGGCCGGCCTCGAGCATGAGATCCGGCCTTGCGTCGGTGCCACCTATTGTCTCGACCGGATCTACGAGGGCCGCGAGGCGCTCTGCATCCACAACCCGGCGACAGGCCGCGAGGCGACCATGCCGCATGAGGTCGCCCGGAGCGAGCGGCCCGGCCGCAAGGTGGTGGTGGTCGGCGCCGGTCCCGCGGGCCTTGAGGCGGCGCGGGTCTCGGCCGAACGCGGCCACGAGGTGGTGCTGTTTGAGGCGGCCGATCGGCCGGGCGGCCAGATCCGCCTGGCCGCGCGCAGCCGCCGGCGCGCCGAGCTCATCGGCATCGTCGAGTGGCGCGCCGCCCGGTGTGCCAAGCTCGGCGTCGATCTGCGCTGCAACCTCCTGGCGGAGGCCGACGACGTGCTGGGCGAGACGCCCGACGTGGTGATCGTCGCGACCGGCGGCCTGCCCGACACCGCACTGCTTGAACAGGGCGAGGAGCTCGCTGTCTCCAGCTGGGACGTCCTGAGCGGCGATGCGAAGCCCGGTCACGAAGTGCTGCTCTACGACGACAACGGCGCGCATCCCGGGCTGCAGGCGGCGGAATATCTCGCTGAGGCCGGCGCGAAGCTGGAGATCGTCTCGCCCGAGCGGTTCTTCGCGCCCGAGATCGGCGGGCTCAACCATGTCGCCTACGCCCGCTGCTTTCAGGAGCATGGCGTCAGGCTCACGATCAACACCCGCCTTCTAAGCGTGCGCCGCGCGGGCAACCGGCTGGTCGCTCTGCTCGGCAGCGACTACAGCGAGCGCACCGAGGAGCGCCTGGTCGACCAGGTCGTGGTCGAGCACGGCACCCTGCCGCTCGACGAGCTGTATTTCGCGCTCAAGGAAGCGTCCTCGAATCGCGGCGAGGTCGACTACCAGGCGCTGATTGCCGGGCGACCGCAGCAGGTGGTCAACAACCCGGACGGCCGCTTCCAGCTGTTCCGGGTGGGCGATGCGGTGTCGAGCCGCAATATCCACGCCGCGATCTACGACGCGCTCCGGCTGTGTAAGGACCTCTGAGCGGGATCGCGAGCAAGGCGCCAAACCTCGGCTTCAGGCTCGCTTAAGGTCTCTTGGCTAATGCAGGAGGGGGCCCTTTTGACCGAGCCCGGAACGGGCACCATGCGTCGCGTTTGCCTTTTGTTGTTAGTTGCCGTCTTGGTCGGCCTCGCCAGCGATGGCAAGGGTGTGGCGCAGCTCGCGCCGACCTTGCGTCCCTTGCTCGCGGGAGCAGTCCAGCTGGCTGCACCGCGGCTGCCCGGGACCGAGGCCAGGCTTGCGGACCTCCCGGTTCTCACAAGCCAGGGTCGCGCGGCAGCGGGCTCATTGATCACGATCGGGCTCGGACTGATCTTCTGCCGTCTGTCGTGGTGGGCCGGCCTCTCGCTTTTGTGCGCTGTGATGCTGGCCTGGAGCGCCGCTGCCCTGAGCGCATCGATCGGCCCGGTCATTCCGCCGGGCCCGCTGCTCCTGGCCGGCCCTGTCGCGTATCTTTTCGGACTGCTCGGCCGCTCGGCGATGCCCGGTCAGGCCAGTCACGGTATGGGCCATGCAGCAGGCCAAGACGACCTCTTGATGCCGAGGCTGGCCGCGAGCAGCTGCGCTGCGATTATCACCTTCGATGGCGAGGGCGTCATCCGCTCCGCCAACCGGGCCGCCGAGGAGATGTTCGGCTATTCCGTGCTCGAGCTCGGGGGCATGCCGTTCAGGAAGCTGCTCGCTGGTCCGGAGCGCGACCTCCTCCGGCTCCCGGCGCGTTCCAAGGGCACCAGCTGCGGGCTGAGCGCCCGGCGCAAGAATGGCCAACGCTTCGATCTCGGCGCCGCGCTCAGCACCATGGAACTCAACGATGACCGGGTGCGCGTCGCCATTCTACAGGACATCACCGGGCTGATCGCGACCCGGCAGGCGCTGCCCCTGCGTGACGAGATGACCGGCCTGCCAGAGCGTGTCCTGTATGCCGACCGTATCGACCAGGCGATTCTCGCCGCCGAGCGTGCCGGCCAGCCTCTGGCCGTCCTTCTCATCCACCTGAAGCTGTTCAACATGATCCGGGAGACTTTGGGGGGCGGTTTTGCCGATCAGCTCCTGCGGCAGTTGGTCGCCCGACTCGCGGAGTGCCTGCGCCGCTCCGACACGCTCGCCCGCCTCGGCAGCGCCGAGCTCGCCCTGCTGCTGCCGGGCCCGACCGACGCCGATCTGGCGAGCCAGAAGGCAGCATGGATCGCCCAGGAGCTCAATCGCCCGTTTGAGATCGAAGAGTTGCAGGTCGGGCTCGAGGTCCATATCGGGGTTGCCACCTACCCCCTCGATGGTCGTACCACGCACGACCTCCTGCAGCGGGCCGAGGTCGCCATGCTGGCGGCGCGCCAGACGCAGCGGGCGGTGGCGATCTGTCCTGAGACGGAAGCGCCCGAGCCTTCGGAGGAGCCTCTTCTGCTCGATGAGCTGCGCGAAGCGATCGAAGACAATCAGCTGTTCCTCGAGTTCCTGCCCAAGCTCGACTTGCGGACCGGACGGCCCGCTGGCGTCGAAGCGCTGGCGCGTTGGCAGCATCCTGCACGGGGCGCGGTGCCGGCGGACCGTTTCGTCCATCTCGCCGAGCAGCAAGGTCTGATCCTGCCGATGACCTTGCGGGTGATCTGCCTCGCGATTGCTCAGCAGCAGGCGTGGCGAGACCAGGGCATCGAGCTCTCGGTTGCGATCAATCTGCCGGTTGACCCACTGAGAAACCCACAATTTCCTGCCATTCTCAAGCAAGTGCTGAAAACCTCCAATGGCCGGGCCGATCAGCTCCTGTTCGAGATCACCGAAAACTCTATCGCCACCGACCCGAGCGGCATATCACAGACGCTCAAGGCCATGAAGGCTATCGGATTTCAACTTTCTCTCGACGATTTCGGAACCGGTTCATTATCATTGTCTTCCTTACAGAAGTTACCGATCGCCGAGCTCAAGATCGATCGGTCCTTCGTGGCGGCGATGGCCAGCGATGCCGATGCTGCGGTGGTCGTTCGTTCGGCGCTCTCGCTGGGCGACAGCCTGGGATTGCGGGTCGTGGCCGAAGGCGTGGAGGACCAGCAAACTCTGGATGCGCTGAGCGAGTTGTCCTGCGCGCAGGTCCAGGGCTACTTCGTCGGGCCGCCGATGACCGCGGATAAGTTCGAGCAGTGGCTGAGCACCCTGTCGCAGGCAGTCAGCGCGCCGGGCGCCGACCGCACGGATCAGGCCGCGCTGTCTCCTGCATGATCCGTTGGTCGCCGGCGCTGCTGGCGATCGAGACAGAGCACCCGGCCAGCTGCGGATTGTACTGATGATGGGCTGCGCGCGGCCCCTTTCGTGATAACCTCGCCGTCATCTGCGGGGCACAACGAACATGGCCTGCGGCCGCATCACGGTGTTCGGAGGTTCGGGATTCCTCGGCCGCCAGATCGTCCGGCGCCTGGCCGAGGGCGGCGCCGAAGTGCGCATCGCGGTGCGCCACCCCGAAGGCGCGTCGCTCCTGACCGAGACCGGCACGGCCGGGCAGATCAGCGCGCTCCGCGCCGACGTTTGGGACGCGGCGTCGGTCGCCCCTGCGGTCGCTGGCGCCGATGCCGTGGTCAACACGGTCGGCCACTACGTCGAGCGCGGCCGAGCGAGTTTCGAGGCGATCCACGGCCAAGGCGCGCGGCACGTCGCGCAGGCCGCGGCCGCGGCGGGTATCCGCCGCCTCGTCCATATCTCGGGCATCGGCGCCGATCCGGCGTCCGAATCGCCCTATGTTCGGGCGCGCGCGGTCGGCGAACGCCTTGTCCGGGAGGCCTTTCCCGACGTCACCATCCTTCGCCCGAGCGTCATGTTCGGGCCGGAGGATGCCTTCTTCAACACGCTCGCGGAGCTGGCACGCGTCCTCCCCGTGCTGCCGCTGTTCGGCAGCGGCGCCGTCCGCTTGCAGCCGGTCTATGTCGGCGACGTCGCTGAAGCCGTGGCCCGGGTGCTGGCCACGCCCACGGCGGCAGGTAAGCTCTACGAGCTCGGCGGGCCGAAGATCTACACGTACAGGCAGCTCTTGCAGCTGATGCTCGAGCAGAGCGGCCGCAGGCGCTGGCTGATGCCTCTGCCCTACTTGGTCTGGGAGCTGCTCGCAGGCCTGCTGGCGCTGCTCCCGAATCCTCCGGTATCCAGGGATCAGATCACCCTGATGAAACGCGACAATGTGGTCGGTGAGCGCGCGGCGACCTTCGCCGACCTCGGCATCGAGCCGACGGCGGCCGAAGTCGTCTTGCCCACCTATCTTGGCCGACGGCCGGGCAACTCGCCCGGTTGATGGAGACTACCAGAGGAAGCAGAAGACTGGAGCGGGCGAAGGGATTCGAACCCTCGACTTCAACCTTGGCAAGGTTGCGCTCTACCCCTGAGCTACGCCCGCCCGCACCGGATGACGCTGATCGATTTTGACCCGCGCTACATAGGGGAACTGGCCGCCGATGGCAAGAGCCGAGCCGCCTTGCGCCGGCTGCGGCCAAGCGCGTCGACGCCAGGGCTCCCCTTGATCGGAGCAGTGCCTTTCGCCATGTTAGTGCGAGCGCCATGACCAACAGATTACGCAGGGCGAAGGGGACCGCATGGCCTTATTGTCGGGACTGAGAGGAAGCAGCGCCCCGCCGCGCGCCGACGGCGAGGTGGTCAAGGACAGCGACACCCGGGGCTTCATGCAGGACGTCATCCAGGCGTCGCAGAGCCAGCCGGTCGTGGTCGATTTCTGGGCGCCCTGGTGCGGTCCCTGCAAGCAGCTCGGGCCGATCCTGGAGCGGGTGATCAGAAATGCCGGCGGCAAGGTGCGTCTGGTCAAGATCAACATCGACGAGAACCCCGAGCTCGCCCAGCAGCTGCGCATCCAGTCGATTCCGATGGTCTATGCGTTCAGCCACGGCCAGCCGGTCGATGGCTTCGCCGGGGCGTTGCCGGAGAGCCAGATCAAGACCTTCGTCGAGCGCCTCGCGGGGCCGCTCGGCCCGGCGCCCGAGGAGGTTGCGACTGAGCAGGCCAGGCAGATGGCCGAGACCGGGCAGCTCGATCGCGCCGCGCAGATTTACGAGCGCATCCTCCAGGGCGAGCCGGCCAATCCGGATGCGCTCGCCGGGCTCGCCCGCTGTCACATCGCACGAGGCAAGCTTCGCCAGGCGCGCGAGCTGCTCGAGCGGGTGCCGAAGGAGCATGCCGGCCACGTCGAGATCGGCAGTGCGCGCGCCGCGCTCGCGCTCGCGGAGGAGGCGGGCACGCTGCCCGATCCGAGCGCGCTCAGCGCAAGGCTCCTGGCCAACGAGGACGACCACGAGGCGCGCCTCGATCTGGCGACCGCCTTGTTCCTGCGGGGCCAGATTGACACCGCCATGGATCATCTCCTCGCGATCGTGCGCAAGAATCGCGAGTGGCAGGAGCAGGCGGCGCGCCGGCAGCTGATCAAGTTCTTCGAGGCGCTCGGCCCGAAGCACCCGGCGACCGTCGCCGGTCGGCGCAAGCTGTCGGCGGTGCTGTTTGCCTGAGAGCGGGCGGGAACGGATGAGCGCGAGCGAGGCACTATGGCGACGCCCGGCGAGCCGGGTCTGAGCGGGGCGCTGCCCTCCCGCTTTCCAATCTTCCCCTTGCCGGGCGCAATTCTGCTGCCCGCCGGCAATCTGCCTCTGAACATCTTCGAGCCCCGCTATCTGCAGATGACCCGCGACGCCATGCGCACCGATCGCGTGATCGGCATGGTCCAACCCAAGGGCGCCGGTACCAAGGCGTGCCCGGACATCTACCCGATCGGCTGCGCCGGGCGCATCACCAGCTTCACCGAGACCGACGATGGTCGCTATCTGATCACGCTCACCGGCGTCTGCCGCTACGACGTGGTCAAGGAACTGCAGGTCGAGACGCCCTATCGGCAGGTGATCGCGAGTTTCGATCGCTGGCAGAGCGACGTCGAGCCGCCGTCGCCCTCGGACAGCCTCCGCCCGACCCTGGTCGGTGCTCTGCGCGGCTATTTCGACGTCTATGAGATCAGCGCCGACTGGAGCCAGATCGAGGCCGCGCCGCTTACCGGTCTGATCACCTCGCTCGCCATGATCTGCCCGTTCGAGCCTTGCGAGAAACAGGCGCTCCTGGAAGCGGTCGACCCGGAGCAACGCGCCAAAGTCCTGATCGCGCTTCTGCAGATGGGCGCGCTCGGCGCGCGCGATCGGCCCTCCGGGCCCTGGCACTGAAGGCCGCCATGGCGGAGCGCACTTCCCCCCCCGGCACGATCGATCCCAAGCTGCTCGACCTCCTGGTCTGCCCGCTGACCAAGGGGCCCCTGCGCTACGACCGCGAGCGCCAGGAGCTGATCAGCGAGCAGGCGGGGCTCGCCTACCCGATCCGCGACGGCATCCCGATCATGCTGGTCGACGAGGCCCGGCCGATCGACGAGGAAGACGCGATCCCGGACGCGGTCCGTGCCCGCGACGACCGGGGCGGGTCGGGGCGATGAGCGCCCCGCCGCACAGCGGGGAAGCGCACCCATGGCCGACCGAGCTCCGGGTCAATCGGGCCGCGAAGCGGCTCACGGTGACCTTCGACAACGGCGAGCACTTCGAACTGCCGGCTGAGCTCCTGCGGGTCGAGAGCCCTTCGGCCGAGGTGCAGGGGCACGGGCCCAGCCAGAAGACGATCGTCGCCGGCCGGCGCCACGTCGGCATCATGGAGCTCGAGCCGGTCGGCAACTACGCCGTGCGCATCCTGTTCGACGACCTGCATTCGACCGGCATGTACTCCTGGCGTTACCTCTACTACCTGGGCAAGAACCGCGAGCGGCTCTGGTCCGACTACCTGAAGGCGCTCGACGAGCGCGGCCTCTCGCGCGATCCCTGACCGAGCACCGGGTAGACCGCAGCCGGACACCGACAGCGCCCTCTCTGTTCGCCGCGTAGCCGAGGCGCCGCCACGGCGGTGCGCGTCATGAGCCCGATCAAGGCTGTGGCGGGCACCGCATTGCGGTAACGCACCCGCGCCCGGGCACCCACCGCAAGGGACGTCGCGTGACGAAGGCTGTTCAGTGCGTGAGCCGCAGCGGCTCGTCCAGCTGCCGGTTCTGGTTGCGGAAGTAGAGACGCACCTCGAGCCGGCCGCTCTCCCCGACGCCTTCCTTGCTCGCCGTCAGCACCAGCCGGTGCCGATCGTGCTTCTCGAAGCGAAACCTGCCGTCGGCCCCGGTCACGGTCTTGGCGATCGGCTCGAGGCTGACGAGGGTGCGCTCCGAGAGGACCACTTCGGCGCCCGCGACCGGCGCGCCGTCCGGACCCAGGACCACCCCGGTCAGGATGCCGTCGTCGTGAGCCAGGACGTAGAGGTTCCAGCCGACCACCAGGATCGCGATCAGTCCGAAGGTGATCGTGACCCGGTTGAGCAGCCAGGGCCGCCAGGCCATCGACCTCAGCCCTTGCGGGCGCCCGAGGTCAGGCCCTGAATGAACTGGTTCTGCGCCAGGAGGAAGACCAGCAGCCCTGGTACCAGCACCATGACGCAGAACGCGTAAAGCGCGCCGGTCGTGTCCTCGAAGTAGGAGAGGAAGGTCGAGAGCCCGAGCGGCATCGTCTGCATCTGCACGTCGCGAATGATGATCAGCGGCCAGAGGAAGTCGTTCCAGGACCAGATGAACGAGAGGATGAGGTTGGTCGCGATCGCGGGCTTGGCGAGCGGCAGCATGACCCGGAGCAGGATCTTCCACTCCGGCACGCCGTCGATCTTGGCCGCCTGGATCAGGGACGGCGGGATGGCGTCGAAATTCGCTTTGAAGATGAAGATGCAGATGATGTGCGAGAAGGCCGGGAGCGCGAGGCCCAGATAGCTGTTGAGCAGCCCGAGGTCGGCGGTGATCAGATAGGCCGGAATGATCGTCGCGTGAAACGGGATCATCATGCAGGAAAGGAAGACCAGGAGAATGGTTCGCTTGCCCCAGAAGTCCCTGGTCAGCGCGTAGCCGGCGGCGGCGTTGATGAACAGGTTGGCGACGATCACCAGCGTCGCCACGACCACGCTGTTCAGGAAGAAGCGGGCGAACGGGATGGCATACCAGGCATCGACATAGAAGAACGGCTGGATGCCCCGGGGCAGGATCGATGGCGGCCAGGCGAAGATGTTCTCGCCGGTCAGGCTGGTCTTCAGCACCCAGTAGAACGGCACGAGCATGATGAAGCAGACGAAGATCAGCCCGGCGTGGATCGGCCAGCGTGGGTAGCGGTGCATGACGCTACTCGGTGATGTCGACCTTGCCGGCCTCGCCGCCGGCGAGAACATTGCCGATCAGCGCGATGCCGACGAACAGCAGGAACATGACCACGGTGAGCGCACCCGCGTAGTCGAATTGAGTGAGCTTGAACGCCACCTTGTAGATGTAAGTGATCAGGAGTTCGGTGGCGTGGCCGGGGCCGCCATTGGTCATGACGTAGATCAGATCGAAGCTCGTGAAGGAGGCGATGATGCCGATCACGAAGCAGAGGAAGATCGAGGGCCGGAGCAGGGGCAGGGTGATCCGCCAGAACTGGGCAGAGCGGGGCGCGCCGTCGATCGCTGCGGCTTCGTAGAGATGCTGCGGGATGCTCTGCAGGCCGGTCAGGAGGATGATCATGAAGAAGCCGACGATCTGCCAGATGGCCGCGGCGATCACCGCCGGCATCGCAGTCGAGAAGGTCTCCAGGAAGGCGATCGGCTGGTCGATCAGCCCGCTCGCGCGCAGGAGGTAGTTGAACAGCCCGACCTTGGCGTCATAGAGCCAGCGCCAGATGATTCCGACCGCGACCGCCATGAGGGGATAGGAGAGGAAGATGATCGTCCGGTAGACGCCGCGGCCGCGGATCCGGCTGTTGACCATGAGCGCCAGGGCCAGCGCGATCGCGATTGAGATGGGCGCCATCGCCATGTAGACGAAGGTGTTCCTGAGCGCCTGCCAGAAGACGTCGTCGTAGAACAGCATGTCCTCGTAGTGATAGAAGCCGGCGAACTCGGCGGGCTTGGTCGGCTCCCAGAACTGAAACGAGAGGAGGAAGTTCCAGCCCAGCGGGATCAGCCGATAGAGGAGAAAAATCGCGAGCGCGGGCAGGAGCAGGGCCCAGACGAAGGCCGCCTCGCGATGCCGCCGGCGCCGGAACAGTCGCCGGCGCGCGAGCGGCGCCCGGCGTGCCCGGGCTTCGGAGAGCGCTTCGGTCGCCATGCGAGCGGTTACCGCGACGGGGCCGCTCGAGCGCCGTTCCGTTCCGTCGACCCGGCTAGCGTCGGCGCAGCACCCGGTTGACCTTGGCCTCGGCGGTCTCGATCGCCTCCTTGGGGTCCTTCTGACCGAGCAGCGCCGCCTGAATCTCCGGCCAGAACGCCTCCTTGATCGCGGCGTCCTTGGGCGTCACCCAGTTGCCGACCGCCTTGTCCATGTTCGCGAGCGAGAGGCGCAGCGTCTCGGCCTTGAGCGGATCGTCGAGGCCGGCGATCAGTGACTCGTCGACCTTCTTGTTCAGGGTCAGGATGGTGAAGGTGTCGGCCATCACCTTCTGCCACTTGTCGCTGGTCGCGATCTTGATGAAGTCGAAGGCCTCGTCCGGATATTTGGTCGAGCTGGAGATGCCGAGGCCGTGCGCGTTCGGCACGCCGTAGCCGCCCGGCCAGGCGACCACGCCGAGAGTGTCGGGGCTGACCCATTCGGCCTTGCCGGCAATCCAGAACAGCGCCGAACCGTGGCCCTGATACATGCCGATGTCGCCGGTCGCGAAGGCGTTGTTGGGCTCGACCCAGCGGCCGGTCCAGGAGATGTTGTTGATCGTTCCGGAGGTCGTCGCCTTGGTCATGTCCTGGGTCAGGAGCTCGACCCCGTTCATCGCGAACAGCGGCCAGTACAGCCAGTCGAAGTTGAGGGTGATGAAGCCCGAGCGACCCTCGCCGGTCGCTGCGATCTTGGCGGAGTCGTCCAGGATCTGATCGAAGCTTTCGGGCGGACCGGCGAGCCCCGCCTGCTTGAACAGCTTCTTGTTGTAGACCATCAAGGTCTTCGAGAAGTAGTAGGGCAGCATGTACTGCTTGCCGTCGTACCGCCAAAGCGCGAGGCCATCCTGGTTGAAGCGGTCTTTGACCTCGGGCTCCTTGGCCAGATAGGGCGTGAGATCGACGAGGCCGTCATTGGCGGCGTACTCGGCCCAGAGCATGCCCTGGACGTCGATGATGTCGGGCGCGGTGCCCGCGACCAGCTGGGTCTGGTAGAAGGTCGCCCACTCGGTGCCCTTCTTGTCCAGCCATTCGACCTCGAAATCGGGGTGCAGCTGCTTGAAATCGGCGATCCAGCGGCGGAACTTCTCCTCGTAGATCGGCAGATTCCAGGTGAGCAGCGTCAACTTCTTGTCCTGCGCGCTGGCGCCCGATCCGAACAGACCCGAGGCCAGCACCACTCCGATCGCTGCGGCAGCCCATTTCGTCGACATGATCGTCTCCCTGGTCGATGGAATCAAAGGTCGAGCCCGATCTCTCTCGCCTCCCTGACCGATCGTTCGGCCGCGAGACAGACCGCGATCCGCTTGCGCGCGTCCTCGCCGGAGACCAGCGTGCGCCGCTCGCGAAAGGCAACTACGGTCTGCCGGATTTCCTCCTCCAGCTCGAAGATCTCGCCTGAGCTCGCCAGCTCGAATACCTCCGGCTCGTGCGCACCCCTGGCCATGACCTTCAGCTCGAACGATGGCTGGAGTGCCCGCGCATCGCCGCCCGACCACCAGCTGCGCAACGCGCCGTCATCGCCCATGATCTCCAGCAGCGTGTGGTGCTCGAAGCCCGCGAGCGTCTGGGTGATGGTCGCGTAGCGGCCGCCCGGGAAGGTCAGGACGCTCGAGAAATTGTCATCCATGCCGGGCTGGCCGCTGGCGGCGCGCCCGCTGGAGCTGCCCATCGCGCGTACCGCCTCGGGGTCGCCGCAGGCCTCGAAGTACCACATGATCAGGTCGTAAAAGTGCACCGGCTCCTCCAGGATCCAGGAGCCGACCCGGCGCGGGTCGTGCCGCCAGCCGCGAGCGCCCGGGCGATAGGGGTGGCGGAACAGGCTGAGATTGGCATAAGCCGGCCGGCCGATCGCGCCGTCGTCGATCAGCCGCTTGATCGTCCCCCACTGGGTCGAGAGGCGGAGCTCGTGGCCGACGTTGATCAGCCGGCCGCTGCGCCTTGCGGCCGCGATCAGAAGGTCGCAATCCTCGACCGTGTTGGCCATCGGCTTCTCGAGCAGGAGATCCTTGCCAGCCTCGAGCGCCGCCTCGCCGATCTCGGCGTGGGTGTCGTTGGGGGTGACCACGTCGACCACATCGATTCCCGCATCGGCCACCAGGTCGCGATAGTCGCGATAGACGGTGATGTTCGGAAAATCGGCCCTTGCCCGCGCCGCCGCCTCATCGCTCCGGGCGCAGATCGCGCTCAGCGTGGCGTCCGCCACCCGATCGATGCATTGCGCGTGCAGCCTGCCGAAGGCGCCATAACCCACCAACCCGAACCGCATGGCATGGGTGTCGGTCCCCGACACGCTGCTCTCCCCGCCGCTTGTCGCACTATCCACGATCGGGGAAGGATGGGCAAGGCGGGCCGGGTGGTCGCGCCGATCGCTCAGATCGTGCGGCCGGTGCCTCTGTCGAACAGGTGCATCCGGCTGAGATCCGGGTAGAGGGTCAGCGGCTCGCCCGCGCGAACGGCGCGATCGGGCGGCAGTCGGGCCACCATCTCGTGATCGCGCAGGCTGAAGAACACCAGGGTGTCGCTGCCCAGCGGCTCGATCACCTGGGCTACGGCATCGAGGCGCAGCGCCTCGTCGCCGTCCGAGGTGGCGGCGGCGCGGAAATTCTCGGGCCTGAGCCCGAAGATGACCGGCCGGTCCCGCCAGGGGGCGTAGCGCTCACGGTGCTCTTGCGGTACCGGCCAGACCACCTGATCGTCCAGCCGGATCGCCAGCGCCTCGTCGCTGTCGCGACCGATCTCTGCCGGCACCAGGTTCATTGTCGGCGAGCCGATGAAGCTCGCGACGTAGGTGCTGGCCGGCGCGTTGTAGATCTCGTCGGGGGTGCCGATCTGCTCGATGTCGCCCTCGCGCATGAGCACGATCCGATCGGCGAGCGTCATCGCCTCGACCTGGTCGTGCGTGACGTAGATCACGGTCGTGGCGACCCGCTGGTGCAGCTTCTTGATCTCGGTGCGCATCTGCACGCGCAGCTTGGCGTCGAGATTGGAGAGCGGCTCATCGAACAGGAACACGTGCGGGTTGCGGACGATCGCCCGGCCCATGGCGACCCGCTGGCGCTGGCCGCCCGAGAGCTGCCTCGGCCGCCGGTCCAAGAGCTCCTCGATGCTGAGGATGCGGGCCGCGTCCTCGACCCGCCGTTTGATCTCCGCCTTGCCGTAGCCCCGGTACTCGAGGCCGAACGACATGTTCTGGAAGACCGACATGTGCGGATAGAGGGCGTAGTCCTGAAAGACCATGGCGATGTCACGATCTTTCGGCTCGATCTCGTTGACCAGGACGTCGCCGATCCAGATCTCGCCGTCGGTCACCTCCTCGAGACCGGCGATCATGCGCAGCGTCGTGCTCTTGCCGCAGCCAGAAGCACCAACGAGGACGACGAATTCCCGATCGGCGATCTTGAGGTCGATGCCGCGCACGGCCGCCACATTGCCGAAGCTCTTGCGCAGTCTCTTAAGCGTGACCGTCGCCATCTCGGTTCACCGCACCACCAGCGTCGAGCCGTTCGAATGGGGAGCCATGCTCTCGCGCCCCAGCCCCCGCGCGAGGATAGATCCGATCCCGGGCCGAGGCCAACCGGCCATCGGCGCGGCGGACAGCCTGCGCAGCGCATTCGCCGCCGCGGGACCCCGGTCAGCGGCCCGGCCGTGCCCGGTCCTGCCGGCGCACGATCAGCGCCCACCAGAGCAGCCAGCCCGCCAGGGCGGCGGCAACCAGCCATAGCCAGACGCTCCGATCGCCCGACCAGAGGCCGTGCCCCATCGACACCATCAGGATGGTCAGTGGCAGGATGCCGAGGCCGGTCGCCCAGGTGAAGGTCCACCAGGAGATCGCGGTCAAACCGGCGGCATAATTGATCAGATTGAACGAGATCACCGGCACGAAGCGGCTGAACAACAGGATGCCGCCGCCCTGGCGCTCGGCCCAGCGATCGATCGCCTCATGGTGGCGCCGGGCGATGACCGCCCGGACGAATGGCCGACCCAGCCAGCGGGCGAGCCCGAAGGCCAGGTACGCGCCGAGCATGGCGCCGGTCCAGGTGATCACGGTCCCCCAGACGGGCCCGTACAGCATGCCGTTGGCCATGGCGACGAACTCGGCCGGGAAGGGCACCACGCTATGCAGGACCATCAGGAGCATCGAGGCGGCGACGCCCCACATGCCCCAGGCGAGGATCTGCTCCTCGACCGCCTGCATCGACAGCTCGAAGCCCGGCAGCGGCATCGGCGCGCCGAGCGCGTAGAGCCAGATCACGACGGTCGCGAGCGCCAGGGCAAGCAGCACCCCGGCCGTCAGCCAGAGGCGGCGTGTGCCGCCGCTTGCCTTTCTCGAACGTTCGCCCAGCATCAAGGCCGATTTCGGTCCACTCGGGAACGATCTGCGGCGGAGCCCGTCTCCATGACAAGACCGGGCCGACGACGCGCCCCGGGGTCCACATGCGACCGAAACCTAATCCGATTGTCCAGGCCAGACCTCATGGGCGACCTCGACGACGCGCGCAAGCTTGCGCCACTGGTCGTCCTCGCTGAGCTCGTTGCCGTGCACCGTCGAGGAGAAGCCGCATTGCGGGCTGAGTGCCAGCTGCTCGAGCGGGACGTAGCGCGCCGCTCCCTCGATCCGCCGCTCGAGCGCGTCCCTGCTCTCGAGCTCCGGCCGCTTCGAGGTCATGATCCCGAGCACGATGGTCTTGCCCGCGGGCACGAAGCGCAGCGGCGCGAAGTCGCCCGAGCGCGCGTCATCGTACTCAAGGAAGAAGCCGTCGATCGGCAGCTCATTGAACAGGATCTCGGCGACCGGCTCGTAGCCGCCCTGCGCGACCCAGGCGCTCCGGAAGTTGCCGCGGCAGAGGTGGATGCAGACCGCCATGTCCGCGGGCCGATCGCGCACCGCATCGGCGATCAGGCGGCAATAGGTTCGCGGCAGCTCGTCGGGATCGTCGCCGCGGGCGCGGGTCGAAGCCCGGATCTCGTCGTCGCAAAGGTAGGCGAGGTTGGTGTCGTCGAGCTGCAGGTAGCGGCAGCCACGCGCGGCGAGGTCGGCGATCTCGGCTCGATAGGCGCCGGCGAGATCGGCGTAGAAACTCTTCAGGTCCGGATAGATCTCCGCGCTGATCGCCTGCCGGCCGCCCCGGAAATGCAGCATCGAGGGCGAGGGAATGCAGACCTTGGGCGTGCGCGTCGTGCTGCTCTTGAGGAAGTCGAAATCGCGCCCCTGGATCGCGGCGGCGTGCCGGAGCTTGCCGGTGACCCGCATGGTCGGGGGCCGGAAGCCGACCTCGGTGCCGTCGTCGCGCCGGAAGCTCGCCTTGAAGCCGCTCTCGCTGACCGTCACGCCCGCGAGACGCTCGAGGAAGTCGACGTGAAAGAAAGTCCGGCGAAACTCGCCATCGGTGATTCCCTGAAGCCCGATCTCCTCCTGCTTGCGGACGACCCTGTGGATGCAGTCGTCCTCGACCGCACGCAGCTCCTCGGCGCTCGCCTCACCGCGGGCGCGGCGCTCGCGCGCCTCCAGCAGCTTCTGGGGCCTTAGCAGGCTACCGACATGGTCGGCGCGGAAAGGCGGCTGCTTTGACATCGTCCTCGCCTCCATGAGCCCTCGCGCGGTCTCGGCATACGTGAGGCAGCTCGCGGAAGCAACAGATGCGCGCCACATCGTGCGCTCACGTTCGCCCCGGCCATCTCTCAGCCCGCGCAGCAGGACAGCCTGGCGACGTCCTTTTCGAAGGCCTGGGCGGCAAGCTTGAGGCCTTCGACCGTAGTCAGGTAGGGGAAAATCGTCTCGCCGAGCTCCTTGATGGTCATCCGGTGCTTGATGGCGAGCGCCGCGGTCTGGATGCTGTCGCCGCCCTCCGGCGCCAGAATGTGGGCGCCGAGCAGGCGGTCCGTGGCCTCGTCCGCGACCAGCTTGATCAGCCCGCGGGTATCGCGCGCGGCGAGCGCCCGCGCCACCCGGTCGAGGGGCAGGACGCTGGTCTTGACCTCGTAATCCGTCGCGCGGGCCGCCATCTCGGTCAGGCCGACCGAGGCGACCTGCGGGTCGGTGAAGGTGACCATTGGCATCGCCGTCGCGTCGTAGCGGTACGCGTTGCCATTCAGGGCATTCAGCGCGGCGAGCTTGGCGCCATAGGCGGCCATGTACACGAACTGATGCCGGCCCGTGACATCGCCCGCGGCGTAGATCGCAGGGTTGCTCGTGCGCTGATGCTCGTCGACCCTGATGCCGCCGTTGTTGGTGAGCGCCACGGCGACGTCGGCGAGGCCGAGCCCTTCGGTGTTGGGCCTGCGCCCGGTCGCCGCCAGCGCCACCTCGGCCTCGAGCGGCTCGGCCCTGCCGTTCAGCTCGACTTCGAGGACGATCCTGCCGCCCGAGCGGCGGATTTGGCGGTAGGCCAGACCGGTGCGGACCTCAATCCCCTCCTCGCCGAGATAGCCGGCGAGCCCCTCACTGATCTCCGGCTCGCCCTCGGGCAGGAGGCGCGAGCGGCAGACCAAAGTCACGGCCACGCCGGCGCGGGCGAACAGCTGGGCGAGCTCGCAGCCGATGTAGCCGCCGCCGATCACCAGCATCGAGCGCGGCAGCTCCCGGAGTTCGAGCGCCGTGGTGCTGGTCAGATAGTCGATGTCCTCGATGCCCGGGATCGACGGCCGTGCCGCCGAGGCGCCGGTGGCGACGATCTGCCTGCCAACGATCAAGCGCTCACCGTTCACAAGGATGCCATCGGGCGCGAGCCGCGCCGGCGCCTCGATGTAGGCTATGGTGTTGTAGGCGGGCAGCAGGTCGACGTACTTGGCCTGGCGCAGGCCCGCGACGAGCTCGTCTTTCTGAGCGACGAGCGCCCGCCAGGCGTCCAGGCGTGCCTCGCCCCGAATGCCGGCGAAGCGGGCCGCGACTCCTGCGTTATGCAGGCTCTCGGCGGCGCGGATCAGGGTCTTGGACGGCACGCAGCCGACGTTGACGCAGGTGCCGCCGATGGTGCCGTGGCCGAGCAACGCCACCCGCGCCCCTTGCTCCGCGGCGGTGATCGCGGCCGAGAAGCCGGCCGACCCCGCACCGATCACAGCGAGGTCGAAAGCGCTGCTTCGGGCGGCATTGGCGCAGCAGTTGCTCATCTCGCCTCCGTCGGTTGCTCGGTCTCGCGCCCCGACCGGCCTGCTCGCCGCGCCGCCAGTTGAGCGCCGCGCACGCCAAGGGTCCCCACTCGCAAGCGATGGTTCACTGCGCCGCCGAGGTCGCCACTTGCGACGGATAGCCGGCATTGGTCGTCGCGGCGATGAGAGCATTCACGTCGGTCGTTGCGTCATCGAAGGTCACCGTGGCCACGGGGTCGGCCATCTGGTCGGCCTGCTCGACCTGGACTTTGTCAACACCGGGGACCCGCGCGAGCGCCTTTTGCACGATCGGCGCGCAGAGCTCGCAGTTCGCGTTCTTGACATTCAAGACCACGGTCTTTTCACCGGCCTGCACCACCCATGGCGACAGCGTCACGATCAAGGCAGCGGCAGCGGCAACGGTCCGGCTCATACGGCCTCTCCTTTGGCTGAGATCGATTAGAGGAAGAGGGGCGCCAGCTTGGGAAAGCCGAGTGCGATGAGGATGAGCACGGTCGCCGTCCAAAGCCCGACTTTGGCGATGCGGCCCGAGCTCGGTCTGGCGCAATAGGAGCCTTCGGCGCAGGCGACTTTCGGCTCTCGGTAGACGAGATAAAACCCGTAGCCGAGGAAACTGAGCGTGACGGCGACGAAGATCGGCTGATAGGGTGCGAGAGCGGTCAGGTTGCTGATCCACGCGCCGCTGATCCCGAGCGTGAACAGAGCGAACGGCACGACGCAACACGAGGCTGCGCCGAGCGCGGCGAGAATCCCCCCAACCGCAAGCCAGGCCTGGCGCCGCGCCGGCTGGACGGGCGCCGAATCGGTGCCGGTCGCTGCATGCTGCCCGAAGGAAACCATCGCCATCGCCCTTGATCTTCTTGTCTGCTGCGGAGAATGTAGGTCCTGTACCAGATACAGGTTCAAGGCCTTTTTGCGGACGTGCCGTTCACGGATGGGAGAGCGGATCATGCGGCGGGGTGAGCTGGCCGGGCAGAGCGGCTGCAACATCGAGACGGTGCGCTTCTATGAGAAGCAGGGGCTCCTGCCGGCACCGCCGCGGACCGCGAGCGGTCACCGCGACTATGCCCCGGAGCACCTCAAGCGTCTCAGGTTCATCCGCAGGAGCCGCGAACTCGGCTTCACGCTCGATGAGGTACGCGGACTGCTCACCCTTGTCGACGGCAGCGACTGGACCTGCGCCCAGGTCAAGGAGATGACCGTCGAGCACCTGGCCGAGGTCCGGCAGAAGATCACCAATCTGAAACGGCTCGAGACGGTGCTGTGTGAGCTGGCCGCGCAGTGCGCGGGTGGCAAAGTGCCGGAGTGCCCGATCGTTGATGCGCTGTTCGGTGACGCCTGATGAGCCGCCCCGATCCCTGAACCCAGGCGCGGGGCCTGGTCTGACGTCCTCGCGGGGGCGGCCTCAGGTCAGGCCGAGCCGGCCGATCAAGGGCAGCTTGAGGGCGAGACCGAGCGGGTCGATGCCGAAGATCAAGCCGAGCACGTTGACCTCCAGGCCTTCGTCGCGGCCGACTGCCAGGCCAAGCAGCCCGAGCAGAGACAGCTGATAGCCGCTGCCGCTCGGGGTCCGGCTGAACACGCTGCCGTTGTCGAGATAGTCCTTGCCGACCGCGATCGGTGGCATTTTCAGGCCGAGCTCGGGCACCTGCCGACCGATGTGGGCGATGAAGGTGTTCGAGTTCGGCCCCGGCCAGGTCCGATACTCGTGAGGATAGGGGTAGCTCGCGATCGCCGCCTCGATCCGATCGATCATCGCCTCGACCTCGGGCCCGCGCTTGTCGACCAGGACGTAAGGCGCGCTGCCGGCCCAATAGCCGTCGATCACGTGCATGTCCTTGCGGATCGCCGGCGCGCCGCGGTCCACCCCCCAGCCGACCACCTCGTAGCGGTCGAACGCGGGCGCGTTGGCCCGCTTCATGATGATCCAGGTGTGCACGGCGAAGATGCCCTTCCAGCCCCAGGTCCGCGCCGCGTAAACCTGAACCACGGGCTCGGGGGTGGTCGCGGGATCGGGCGCCAGCGCCGCGCTGTCCCAGCGCGCGTCCCTCCACGGGTGGGCCGAATCCCCATAGGCGACGGTTGCGACCCAGAGGGGGGGCAGGACGAAGAACAGGATCAACAGACAAGTCAGCAGCATCGGCCGCCACCTCGAACCAGGTTCTTGCCGGACCGGCCGCGGGGCCGGGGGAGGCGCGGGAGTCACAATCGCAGATCCAATCGCCGTCTCGAGCGCGGCGCCGATCGTCCGCCGACGCATCGAGACATGGCGCGCCGCCGGGCCATGTCAACCACAGTGCCCGTTCTACCACCAGGGTCCCCAGGCACCCCAGTCCATGGCGTACTCTTGGTTGATCTGCGCCGCCATCGTCTCCTCCTCGGCGATCTGCTGCTGCACCGCGAGTTTCTGGAACTCATCATAGTTGGTCTCATCGCCGACGTAGAGGCACTTGCAGGCAGTCGCATCGGCATAGACGTAGTAGAGCTTGCCGTTCTGCTCGCGCCGCAGCAGCTTGTGGTCGGGCAGGCTCTCGAGCTGTTTGAGCTTGTCGGGTGTGTCAGCCGGGCGCTCGTGGAACCCGGCGGCGGCAAGCAATTGCTCCTTGTTCCTGGCATGGCTGTTCTCGATCGCGGTGCAGCCAATCAGAGCCATGACCAGAGGAGCGACGACCAGCACCGTCCGCCAGGCTGTTCGATCACGCATCGTATCCTCCCAAAAAGGTTCGGACGCAAATCCTGCAGCACGGAAACACGTCTGAACAGGACAGTGCAATCGGCGTGTCACCCCGACCCGCATTCCGCCTAGTCCAGGTCTGCCAGGCCCAAACGCTCATGCCAGGCGGCGATCGATTCGTCGGGGTAGCCGTCGAAGCGCTTGTCCCGCGGTCCGATCGCCGGCTCGACCCAGGGCGCCTTGGACGCCAGCATCAAGTGGGTGCGTTCGGGCGGGACGGGCAGCGGCGTGTCGATCGCCGCGGCCAGCGGATGGACCAGCTCCGGCCAGCGCGGGTCCCAAAGCCAGAGATGGCTGCCGCAGAGGCTGCAGAAGTTGCGCTCGGCCGGGCTCTCGTACGGCTCCGCAGCGCCCGCCTCACGAATCCTGGCGTGGTAGACCCGGACGTGCTCGCGCCCTTCGACCTCGAGGGTTTCGGCGACGCCACCGAGATTGATCGCGAAGCCACCCCCGCCTGCGGTCTTGCGGCAGATCGAGCAATAGCAGAGGTTGAACGGATATGGATGACGCGAGCGCAGCCGGAAGCGGACCGCGCCGCAGTGACAGGAGCCTTCCAGGAGCACGGCACCACCTCCACCTCGGAC
>JBKPDM010000209.1:0-11788 GCA_046727895.1 Pseudomonadota bacterium
CGCGCGCGTCCAAGCTGCCTCGGCGGTGGCTGACCTCACGCGCCGCTCGGAGACGCGGAGATCACCGTGGCGCGGCTGATGGATCACATGTAGGCCGACCAGGGCCACGTCACCGGTGACGCGGGCGCCTTTGCCGGCCCCGGCATCGCGCCGGCCCTGGACCACGACCGCTTGGCCCTCGTTGACCTGGCGGCCGATCGGCGTGCCGCGCGGTTGTCCCGAGAGGAGGGTGGCGTCGCGTGCGCTGAGAAAGGCATCCTGCCCGAGGCCACAGTCGACGAAGGCGGCATCGAGATCGTAATCGATGGCCCGGACGCGGCCGAGATACACCTGACCGCGAACGGAGGCCAGCTCCGGGTCGGCAAAGCTCACATCCACGAGACGGCCGTCCTCGAGGAGGCCCGCCAGGATGCCGAACGGCGTCGGCTCGATGAGCAGCTCGCGGCTCATGGCGCAAGTCGCCAGCCGAGGCCGCGCAACAGGTCGAGTGTCGCGGCAAGCGGCAGGCCGACGACGTTCGAGTAGCTGCCGTTGATCGAGAGGGTGAAGCCCTCGGCGCGTCCCTGGATGACATAGCCGCCCGCCTTGCCCCGCCACTCGCCGCAGGCGAGATAGGCAGCCAGCTCCTCGGCGCTGAAACGCTTGAAGCGAACCACCGTCATGACGACCCGTGACCCCCGGCGCCCGCCCGGCGCAGCAAGGGCGATGCCCGTGTAGACCCGGTGGCGACGACCCGAGAGCAGCCGCAGGCAGCGCTCCGCCATCAGTGCGTCATTGGCTTTGGGCAAAATCCGGCGACCGCAGGCGACCACAGTATCGGCACCCAAAACAAAGGCGTCCGCCGCTTCGGGCCGCCCAGCGACGGAGATGATCTTGGCCTCCGCCAGGCGGAGGGCATGGGCCTGCGGGAGTTCGCGCGGCAAGGGCGTCTCGTCGACCTGGGGAGTTTCGACCCGCTCCGGCTCCACGCCGATCTGGCGCAGCAGCGCCAGCCGTCGCGGCGAGGACGAAGCCAAAATCAGGGGCGGGGTGCGCGCCACCCGCTATTTGAATCGATAGGTGATCCGGCCGCGGGTGAGATCGTACGGGGTCATCTCGACCGTGACCCGATCGCCGGTCAAGACCCGAATCCGATTCTTGCGCATGCGGCCCGATGTATGGGCGAGAACGTCGTGGTCATTTTCAAGTTTGACGCGAAACATCGCGTTCGGCAGGACTTCAGTCACGGTGCCGCTGAACTCGATCAGATCTTCTTTCGCCATTCAACCTCCTTTGTGGGTGATTTCGCCTGCATCGGCGCTTTGTAGATGACGCCTGGCCGCAACCAGGTCAAGGGGGCGGATCGGGACGATTGCGAGGATCACGCCATGACCGGCGCACCCGACGGCGGAAAGCGTGCCTGGAGGCGCTTCAGCAGATGTTCGCGCAAGGCTCGGTAGGCATCCAGCCGTACCTCGCGGCTGCCGTCGACCAGGCTCGGGTCCATGGTCGGCCAGAACTCGATTTCGCAGGAGCTGGTGCGTGTCAGCTCCACGGCGCGGTGTTGCGCCTCGGGCGAGAGCGAAATCACCAGATCGAAGTAATCGTCCTCCAGATCCTCGAAGCTCTTCGGACGGTGCCGCGACAGATCGATGCCAATCTCGTCAAGCACCGCGACCACGAAAGGATCGATCGGCGCCGCTCGCACGCCGACCGAGTCGACGTAGACCTGCTGGCCGTGCAGGTACTTCATGAGGCCTTCGGCCATTGGTGAGCGGATGGCATTGTGGGTGCAGGCGAAAAGGACGCTGCCAGGCAGCTCCTCGAACGGCCTAGCCACGGATGTGCAGGACGCAGATCAGGGTGAACAGGCGCCGGGCGGTCTCGTCGTCGACCCTGATCTTGCCGGCGAGCGCATCGGCCAACTTCTCCGCGCCCTCGTTGTGCAGCCCCCGCCGGCCCATGTCGATCGCCTCGATCCGGCTCGGCGAGGCGCTCTTGATCGCCCGAAAGTAGCTGTCGCAAATCAAGAAGTAGTCTTTGATGATGCGGCGAAAAGGCCGCATCGACAGGGTGATCTCGGTTTGGTTTTGCTGCGGCCCGTCGGCGACCGCGAAGATCAAATTGGCCTCGCGCAGCGACAACCGAACCCGATACGGCCCTGGGAAACCGTTAACCAGCTCGAAGGAGTTGCGCTCGAGCAGATCAAATATCGCGACCTGGCGCTCGTGTTCGACTTCCCGACTCCAGCGAACGATGCTGGCGCTGTCGAGCTGGATCTCGATGATCCGGGCGGGATCATCCTCGCTCATGCCGGCTTGGTGGCGCCAAGGCGCAGCTCCACCGCCCGCGCGTGGCCGGCCAGATCCTCGGCGCGGGCAAGGCGCGCCGCCGGCGGCCCAAGCACACCAAAGCTCTCCGGTGAGCAGGCAAGCAGCGTGGTGCGCTTCAGAAAATCGTAAACCGAGAGACCGGATGCGAAACGAGCAGTGCCTCCGGTCGGCAGGACGTGGTTCGGGCCGCCGACGTAATCGCCGACCACTTCGGGTGTGTAGGGCCCGAGAAAGATCGAGCCCGCGTGACGGATCCGCTCAGCCATCGCCTCGGGGCGTGTCACCAGCAACTCGAGGTGCTCAGGCGCGAGCCGGTCGATCAGGGCCGGCGCCCGCTCGAGATCGCCGACCACGACGATGGCGCCGCAGTCGCACCAGCTAGCCGCGGCGATCGACCGTCGCGGCAGATCGGCGAGCTGCCGCTCGATCGCTGTGGCGACCCGCTCGGCCAGCTCGGCGCTGTCGGTGATCAGGATTGCCTGGGCGAGTTCGTCGTGCTCAGCCTGGCTCAGGAGATCGGCTGCGATCCAGTCGGCGTCCTGCGCGCCGTCGGCGATCACCAGGATCTCCGAGGGGCCGGCGATCAGATCGATGCCGACCCGGCCGAAGACCTGGCGCTTGGCCTCGGCGACGTAGGCATTGCCGGGGCCGACGATCTTGTCGACCGGGCGGATGCTCTCGGTGCCGAAAGCGAGCGCCGCGATCGCCTGCGCGCCGCCGACCCGATAGATCTCGTCCACGGCGGCGATCCTCGCCGCGACCAGAACCAGCGGGTTGAGCGCGCCCTCCGGCGCCGGCACGGTCATCACCACCCGACCGACTCCGGCAATCTTCGCGGGCAGCGCGTTCATCAGCACCGAGCTGGGATAGGCGGCCGTGCCGCCCGGGACGTACATCCCGACCGCATCGATCGGGCGCCAGCGCAGGCCGAGCTGGACGCCGAGCGCGTCCTCGACCTGCTGACTCTCGGGGAGCTGGCGGCGGTGGAAAGCGCCGATCCGCTCGGCGGCAAGCTGCAGAGCGTCGCACAGCTCCGAGGGGCAGCCGGCGACCGCCCGCTCGATCGCCTCGTCCCCGACCCGAAGCTCCCCAGGGCTCGGCCTGTGCCGGTCGAAGCGAGCGGTATAGTCGATCAGGGCCGTGTCGCCCTCGGCCGCGACCCGTTCGAGGATTGCGGTGACGTCATCGCGGACGTCGCCCGGTGGTTGCCGCGGCTTGCCGACCAGGCGGGCGAGCGCGGCCTCGAAGTCGGGGGAGCGATCGTCGAGCCGCACCGCCACAGCTAGCCGGCCTCCGCCTCCACGGCGGCCACGACGTGCGCGGGGGTCACCGGTGCCGGCCAGGGCTCGCCGAAATCCTCGAGCGTCGCGGCGATCGCCCGCGCGTGGAGCTGGACGGCGGCATCGCCGGCGAAGAGCAGAGTAATGCAGAAGCCGCCTTCGGGGCCTGGCTCGGCGAGGACGGTCAGCAGTTCAAGCTTGACCCCGCCGAAGCGGCGGTCGAGGCCGTGGTGCTTCACGGCCTCGACCTCGCTGAAGCCGAGCACCGACTGGCATTGGGTCAGACCCTCCGGGCGCGCGGGGTCCGCCAGGCACTCGCGACGAAAGCGGGTAAAGGCGGCAAGAAAACGGCGCTCCTCGGCCAGATAGACCATCTCGGAGAGCGGGATCAGCGCATCCTGGAGACAGGCCGCAATCACGCTCACGTCATCGGGGTCGGCCGCTTTCAGGCGCAGGCGTTCGCTCATCGCATGCCGGCTTGGTGGCTCACCGAATCCGCTCGATCGCGGCGCCGCAGGCCACCAGCTTGTCGGTCAGCCGCTCGTAGCCGCGATCCAGGTGATACACCCGATTGACCACGGTTTCGCCCTCCGCGGCAAGTCCCGCCAGGATCAGCGACACCGAGGCGCGCAGATCGGTCGCCATCACCGGTGCCCCGGTCAGCCGCTCGACGCCCCGCACCAGGGCCGAGCCGCCATGGACGGTGATGCGCGCACCCATACGCATCAGCTCGGGCACGTGCATGAAACGGTTCTCGAAGATCGTCTCGGTGATCATCGAGGCGCCCTCGGCGACGCACATCAGGGCCATGAACTGGGCCTGGAGGTCGGTCGGAAAGCCGGGATAGGGCTGGGTCATGACGTCGACCCCGATCGGCTTGAGGCCTGCGCTGACCACCCGAATCCCGTGCTCGCTGGGCTCGACCGTCACCTCCGCCTCTTCGAGCTTCTCGGCCACGGTGTGGATCAGTTGCACGCGGCCGCCGAGCAGCTCGAGCGTGCCGCCGCTGATCGCCGCCGCCATCGCATAGGTGCCGAGCTCGATCCGATCGGGCAGCACCCTGTGCTCGGCGCCCTGCAGGCGCGGCACGCCCTCGATTACCAGGGTCCCGCCGCCTACGCCCTCGATCCGTGCGCCCATGGCGATCAGGCAGCGCGCCAGATCGACCACTTCGGGCTCGCGCGCCGCATTGGCGATCACCGTCTCACCGTCGGCCAAGCTGGCGGCCATCAGCAGATTCTCGGTGGCGCCGACCGATGGCACGTCGAGGCGGATCCTGGCGCCCTTCAAGCCGCGGCCCGCACGGGCGTGGATGTAACCCTCGCGCAGCTCGATCTCGGCGCCGAGCTCCTCAAGCCCCTTGAGGTGCAGATCGACCGGCCGAGGGCCGATCGCGCAACCGCCGGGCAGCGACACCTTGGCCTCGCCGGCGCGCGCCAGCAGCGGCCCGAGGACCAGGACGGAGGCGCGCATCTTGCGCACGAGGTCGTACGCCGCGAGTGTACCGGTGATGCGGGGGGTCGAGATCTCGAGGCGCTGAGGATCGCCCTCGACCGATGTCGCTGCCATGCCAAGGGTCGCGCACAGCCGCCGCATCGTGTCGATGTCGACCAGCTCGGGGACATTGTCGAGAAGCAGCGGCTCCTCGGTCAGAAGGCCCGCCGCCAGGATCGGCAGCGCGGCGTTCTTGGCGCCGCTGATCGGGATTTGGCCGTGCAAGGCGTGGCCGCCGCGAATCAGAATCTTGTCCATCAGCGTGAGGGCTCCGGTACCGAAGTGCTACGGCGCGCGCTCGCCGCCCCTTGTAGGGACTCGGGCGCATCGCGACAAGTCGAGCCTCAGGAGCGGTTTACGTCGGCTTAACGGCGATCGGTTTGGCCCGCTCGCGCTGCGCACGCTGCTGCCGTTTGCGCTTGAGGAGATTCTGGCGCATCTCTTGGGCCAGACGCGCCTCTCGCGCCGCCTTCTCGACCTGCGTGCGGGTCGAGTGGTGGGGCTGCTTCGGGCGACCGTCCGACCCGGTCATCGCTGGCCCAATTCGCTTGCGTCGAACCGGTGGCCTGTGGCATCTAGCCAGCGCTTTGCCGGCCGCCGTAGCTCAGGGGTAGAGCACTCCCTTGGTAAGGGAGGGGTCAGAGGTTCAATTCCTCTCGGCGGCACCAGCCTCGCTGTGGTCCCGGGGCGGCGCCTCGGACGAAGCTTCAAGACCCGTCCCGGAGAGCTAACCCTGCGGATAGAGCTGGCGCAGGGTGTGAAGGATCCGCTGCGTGGCGGAGAAGGCGGTCAGCGCCGCGAGCAGATAGACCGCCACCGGCAGAAGGCCCAAAATCAGGCCAAGCGCGACCAGCACAACCCGCTCGGCGCGGGTCACGATGCCGACCTTGCATTCGAGGCCCAGCCCTTCCGCGCGAGCGCGGGTGTAGCTGACCAGCAGCGAGCCGAGCAGCGCCAGAACTGCGATCGCCGCGTCGACCGGCTGGCCGTGGCTCGCGAAATGATAGGCGATCGCCGCGAACACGACGCCCTCGGAGATCCGATCGGCGGTCGAATCCAGGAACGCGCCGAAGCGACTTGCCATCTTGGCCATGCGGGCGAGCACCCCATCGAGCAGATCGAGGCTGGCGGCCAGGATGTACATCAATCCGGCCGCAAGCAGCTGGCCATTGACGATCAGCGCGGCCGTCACCAGCGTCAGCAAAATGCCCATCAGAGAGACCTGGTTCGGCGTCACCCGGCACCAGAGTAGCGCACACGCAAAGGGCGTGGCCGCACGATCCAGGATGATGCGCAGATAGTCCCGAACCGCTTCCATCCCCATCACCCGGCACCCGGGCTGGCAATCTCCGGGCACCATGACGAACAACGCCTGAGCGCGACCTTCCATTCCCACGATAGTAAATGGCGCGGGCGTGGTTGGAGGGCAATCTCTTGCGGCAGCTGTCGCGCCGAAAGTCAGTGATATCCGACTCAGCGGGTCAGCGGCGCTCCTCGGGATAGAATTTTGGGTTGTGAAAGACGAACAGTTTATCGTCGATAGGGACGTCGGTCTGGAGCGACTCGAGCAGCACGTGCGTGGCCAGCCCCTGGGCGTCGACCACCGTCCAGCGACGGAGCTCGAAGGGTTGCTCGGCGAAGGCGAGCACGAGCGTGCCCTGCTTCGGCTCGTTGCTCTGCACGACGCTGACCCTGAGCTCGCCGCCGCGGTGCTCGAGGTCGGTCACGGTGACCTTGCCGCTCAGGCGGATCTGGTCCTGGAGCAGGAAGCCGAGCGGGGTCGAGCTGGTGAACAGATGGCTCACCTGCTTCAGCCGCCGGTCCTGATAGACCAGATCCCAGCCGTTGGCGATGATCAGGAGATCACTCGGCGCGTCGTAGTCGAGCCGCATCTTGTCGGGCCGGGCGTAGTACAACTTGCCGCTCGCCGTGCGGCCGTCGGGGTTGATCTGAGTGAAGTTCGAGCGCAGCGTGCGCAGTCCGTTGAGATAGTCTTCGATGCGGGCAATGTCCTCGGACCGGGTGGTGAGTGAATCGTGGACCGTGGCCGAGGCCGGTCCGGCGGTGAGACCGCAGGCCAGCACGATCAGCACGGACCACAAGCGCGCGGGCCACACGGACCTTGGCCGCACCGCGGCTTCTACCATGAGGCGCTCCTGGCATCGGCGTCCTGGCCGCCGATCAACACCTGGCGGCGGCCGACATGGTCAGGATGGCTGACGTGGCCCTCGGCTTCCATCCGCTCGATCAGCCGCGCCGCGCTGTTGTAGCCGATCCGCATCTTGCGCTGCAGGAAGCTGGTCGAGGCCTTGCCTTCGCGGGCGACGATCTGGAGCGCCTGGGCGTACTGGGCGTCGTCGCTGCCGCCATCGCCGACTTCGCTGAGCCCTGCGCTGAGCGGGCCGTCGGCCTCGAGCGCCGCCTCGTCCGTCACCGAATCGAGATACTCCGGCTCGCCTTGCTGGCGCAGGAACGCGACCACCCGCTCGACCTCTTCGTCCGTGACCAGAGGGCCGTGGATGCGCATGATCCGCTCGCCTGGCATCATGTGCAGCAGGTCGCCCTGACCGAGCAGCTGCTCCGCGCCGGGCTCGCCGAGGATGGTCCGGCTGTCGATCTTCGAGCTGACCCGGAAGCTGATCCGGCTCGGCAGGTTGGCCTTAATGACGCCGGTCAGGACATCGACCGAGGGACGTTGGGTGGCGACGATCAGATGGATACCGGCGGCGCGCGCCTTCTGCGAGAGGCGCTGGATCGCCGACTCGATCTCCTTGCCGGCGGTCAGCATCAGATCGGCGACCTCGTCGACCACCACCACGATGAGCGGCATGCGGCTCATCTCGATCGGCTGCTGCTCGAACACCGGCACGCCGGTTCCTGGCTCGAAGCCGGTCTGGACCCGGCGCGAGAGCTGCTCGCCCTTGGCCAGGGCGTCGGTCATCCGCCTGTTGTAGGCGAAGATGTCGCGCACGCCCAAATGCGACATCAGCCGGTAGCGCTCGTCCATTTCCCGGACCACCCACTTGAGCGCGACGACCGCCTTGTGCGGCTCAGTCACCACCGGCGCCAGGAGATGGGGAATGCCCTCGTAGACCGACAGCTCGATCACCTTGGGATCGATCATGATCAGCTTGCACTCGTCCGGCGGCAGCCGGTAGAGCAGCGAGAGGATCATGGCGTTGATCGCCACCGACTTGCCGGAGCCCGTGGTGCCGGCGATCAGGAGATGCGGCATCCGGGCCAGATCGACGACCACCGGATCGCCGCTGATGTCCTTACCGAGCGCGAGCGTCAGACGGGCCGAGGTGTCTTCGTACGCCGGGCTCGCCAGAAGATCACGCAGATAGACCGTCTCGCGCTGGTCGTTCGGCAACTCGATTCCGATCACGTTGCGCCCCGGGACCGTGGCGACGCGCACCGACATGGCGCAGAGCGAGCGAGCGATGTCGTCGGCGAGCGCGATGACGCGGGCGGCGCGTGTGCCGGGCGCAGGTTCCAGCTCGTACAGCGTCACCACCGGGCCGGGGCGCACGTCGACGATCTCGCCGCGAACGCCGAAGTCGTCCAGAACCTTCTCGAGCGCCCGCGCGGTCTCGGCCAGAGCGGCGCGATCGAGGGTGACGCTGCTGCGCGCCCGCGACTGGGTCAGGAAATCCAGCGGCGGTAACTGGAAATCGCCGCTCGGTACGAGTTCTCCGGCACTCTGGGGTGGCTCCCTGACGACCGCCACCTTGGGTGCCGGCGGAACGGTCTCCGCTTGGTGTGGTCTGACATCCACCTGCGCCGCGACCGGCCGCCGCCGGCGGGCGTCGACTCGAGGCTCGACCGCGGCAGCTGGCTCGGCCCGCATGCCCTTGGCGCTGCGGCCACCGGCCGGTTTCAGGCGTGCGGCGAGGCCACCCACGAACTGACCGACGAAACGGAGGCCCGCGGCGAACGGCCACGCCCGTCTCGGGTGGGGCCTCGGTGCCGGCTCGCCGAACCGCTGCTCGATCGCCTGCGCCCAGCGCGGCTCCTCGAGCGGCTCGGCCGGCCGTCGACGCCCGAGCCGCAGCGACGCCAGGAGTAACCTTCGAAGCACCAGCCAGACCTCGCGCCAGCTGACCCCGATCGCCAACACAAGGAGCATGAGCGTGGCCCAGCCGGTGACCGTTGGATAGAGGTCGGGACCGATCGGTCGCTCTAGGCGATTGAGGACAAAGTCGCCGACGAAACCACCCAGACCGACCCAAAACGGCCAACTGTCGGGCAGCGGCCGGGTTGCCAGGTAGGCAGCGGTCGCCAGCAGGGCTAGGGGCAGCGCCGCCACCGGCAGCCACGGCCAGGCGAGCGGCTTCGCGAGGATCAACCGCAGCGCCCAGACCGGCAGGACCAACACGACCAGCCAAGCCGCGAGGCCGAGCGTCTGCAGCAAGATGTCGGCGACGCTGGCGCCGAAGTGGCCGAGCGGATTGACGCTCGGTCCGGAGGTCGCGTGATTGAGCGAGGGGTCGTTCGGATCGTAGCCCCATAGCGCCACAGCCACGATCAGCGCCGCGACCAGGAGGCCGACCGCGAGCGCCTCGGCCAGGCGCCGGGCCAGGAACCGGGACACGCCGGCCCGCTCGATAGCGGGGACGGAAGGGGCGGCCATGACGCGCGAGTCCTCCGCCTGCTCAGGCCCGTACCGGGGCTAGAGTGTCGACCAGATCCGCGAGCGCGGCATCGGTGGTCGCGAGGTCATGCACCAGGGCGACCCGGATCGCCCCGCTGCCCGGATTGACGCCCCGCTGATCCGGGCGACCAAGATAGCTGCCGGGGAGGACCTTGACGGCCGCCTCGGCCCAGAGACGCCGGGTCGCGGCGAGGTCGTCGCCGACCTTCAGCCACAGAAAAAGGCCGCCATCGGGTCGATAGTAATCCAACTGTCCCGCGAGTCGCTGGTCGGCGAGATCGAACTTCTCCCGGTAGAGGGACCGGTTGACCGCCACATGTGCCTCGTCCTGCCAGAGTGCGGTCGCCGCCGCCAGCACCGGCAACGGTTGCACCGCTGCGCCGTAGCTGCGCAGCCGGGCAAAACCGGCGATCACGTCGGGGTCCCCCGCCACAAAGCCCGAGCGGAGCCCGGCCGCGCTCGAGCGCTTCGAGAGGGAGTGGAAGACGATCACGCACTCGAGCCGACCGTCCAGCGCGACGGCGGCTTCGAGCCCCCCGGTCGGCGGCCTATCCGTGTAGATCTCGGCGTAGCATTCGTCAACGATCAGCAGGAAGCGGTGCTCGCGGGCGAGCCGGATCAGCCGGGTCAGATAGTCGAGGTCGGCCGCCAAGCCCTGCGGGTTGGCCGGTGAGCAGATGTAGAACGCTGCCGTCCGCTCGAGCAACTCGGGGCTCAGTTCGTCGAGCGGCGGCAGATAGCGGCCTTCAGCCGACACCGGCAGCAGGACCGGCTCCGCCCCCGCCATCAGCGCGCCGCCGAGATAGACGTTGTAGAAGGGATTCGGCAGGAGCACTGCCGGCCGTTGTCCCGACTTCTGCTCGGCCACGACCGTCTGGGCGATCATGAACAGCGCCTCCTTGGTGCCCGCGACCGGCAGGATGTGCCGCTCCGGATCGAGCGCCGCTGCAGGTAGCCGATAGCGACGGGTCAGCCAGGCCGCGGCGGCTTCGCGAAACGCTGGCGTGCCATTGACCGGCGGATAACGCCCCCAGAGGTGGTCGTGGGCGTGCAGAGTCTCGGCCAGCAGCGCCGGGACCGGATGCATCGGCTGACCGATCGACAGATCGATCGGCCGTCGACCCGGAGGCGGTTCGAGCGGTGTCAGGAGCTGGGCGAGCCGCCTGAACGGGTAGTCACTGAGGGCTTCGAGCCGTGAGTTGAGCATCACCTGAGGCAAGTTGGGCATCGGCGCCGCGCACCCCAGCGTGACACCAATCGGAGCGGACATTAACATTTTCGGGCAAACTGCTTCAACCACGTAGAAAAAAGGAGAGCCGCGGGCGCTATTCACCGTCCGGGTGAACCGCATTGGGGCCCTACTTGCTCATGTGCTGGCCCGCGCTGGAGGGCGCCAGCGCGCCGCTCCGGGCGGTCGAGGTCGAGCGCGCGACATCGCAGACGCCGAGCCAGCTCGACGAGTCGCGGCCGCATGCCGCCGCTCCGATACAGAGCGCGGGTCGGATCGCGACGTGAGGCACGAACGGCCATGCCCGAAGGCGTTCGGCGCGCGTGCCTGAATTTTGACTAAGGCTAGGCGGTCGCTGACCAGCCGTCAGGCATGTGGGGCGACCCGCGCTTCCGGGGGCTGGCTGCGACCGCATGCCGCACGGGCGATCCTGGCGGATTTCGCCCAGACTCGCGCGATGGGCATCGACGGGTCGGACTTCGATCTGCTGGTCATCGGCGGCGGTATGACCGGCTTGGCACTGGCCTGTGCAACTGCTGGCGCTGGCCTGCGGGTCATGTTGGTCGAACAACGACCGATGATGTCGACCACCGCGGCGCCGTTCGACGGTCGCGTCACCGCCATCGCGCAGGGCTCGCGCCGCCTGCTCGAGGCGATCGACCTCTGGGGGCATCTGATGCCCGAAGCCGAGCCGATCCTCGACATTCGAGTCGGCGAAGCGCACTCGCCGCTGACCGTGAACTACGACCATCGGGCGGTCAGCGCCGACCCACTCGGCCACATCGTCGAGAACCGCGCGATCCGCAGCGCCTTGCTGCGG
>JBKPDM010000210.1:0-4997 GCA_046727895.1 Pseudomonadota bacterium
GGTGTGCTCGTAGCCGATGGTCAGGCCCGGCACCCACCAGTGGCTCATGTAGGGGTGCTCGAAATTGGTGACGTGGATCCGGCGCCAGCCGGTCGTGTGGCTCTCGATCTTCTGGCCCGCGGGGTTGCGATATTCGAAGAAGTCGAGCCACTGGTCGTCGTGCAGGTCGAACATCACCGAGCCCGCCTCGCCGTTCAGCTCGAAGGTCTTGAGCGCCTTGTGGCCGCGGGCATAGCGCGTGCTCTCGAAGGTGCCCATGGAGCCGTTGGCGAAGCGGGCGAGGAACATGCAGGCATCGTCGATGCCGACCGGCTCGACCTTGCCGGTCTCCTGATGCAGGCGCTCCTTGACGAAGGTCTCGGTCTCGGCGACCACGCGCACAATCGGGCCGTTCAGCCACAGTGCGGTATCGATGCAGTGGGCGAGGAGGTCGCCCGTGACCCCGGAGCCGGCGGCGTTGACGTCGAGACGCCAGAGGGCGGCGCCGCCCTGGGGCACGTCCGGGGCGATGGTCCAGTCCTGAAGGAAGCTCGCCCGGTAGTGGAACGGGCGGCCGATCCGGCCCTCGTCGATCAGCTGGCGAGCGAGCGTGATCGCCGGCACGCGGCGGTAGTTGTACCAGACCATGTTCGGCACGCCCGCCCGCTCGACCGCAGCGACCATCGCCTCGCCCTCGGCCGTGTTCATGGCGAGCGGCTTCTCGCAGCAGATCATCTTGCCGACTTCGGCCGCGGCGAGCGCGATCTCCTTGTGCATGTGGTTTGGGACGCAGATGTCGACGAGGTCGACGTCGGCGCGCCCGATCAGGCGCCCCCAGTCGGTCTCGATCGCCTCGTAGCCCCAAACGTCGGCGAACGCCTTGACCTTGTCCCCGGTGCGCGCGGCGACCACCTTCAGCACCGGCCGGTGCTCGAGCTCGGGGAAGAAATTCCCGACCCGTCGGTAGGCGTTGGAATGCGCCTTGGCCATGAAGCCGTAACCGATCATGCCGACGTTCAG
Organism: Pseudomonadota bacterium; assembly: GCA_046727895.1. Classification (GTDB taxonomy): domain Bacteria; phylum Pseudomonadota; class Alphaproteobacteria; order Geminicoccales; family Geminicoccaceae; genus DATAOG01. The sequence goes on from JBKPDM010000210.1 coordinate 1,000, forward strand.
GGGTTTCGCCATGGCCGTAGCTCCCGCGGGCGCGCCTCAACTGGCTTTCGGTCCGATGTTGCAGATGGCGACGCCGAGGACGTCAGCAATCAGCGCCCAGCGCGCTTCCGTGGTCAGCACCGTCGCATGGCGGCGGCGGGCGAGCGCGATACAGCAGCGATCGCCCAGCGACAAGCCCGCAGCGCGCGTCAGCGGCCGGAGCGCTCCCACCTCCAGCGCCTGATCGCCATCGAAAGATACCACGTCGATCCCGAGCGCCAGGGCGTCGGCATGCGCCTCCAACGCGGGCATGCCGCACTCGGCCAGTTTCGCGACCACCTCGGCCAGGTTGACCGAACTGACGAGGGCGCCTGGCAGCACGGCCGCCACGGCTCCTTGGCCTGGCTCGCCATCCATCAGCGCGAGCACGGCCGACGCGTCGAGGACCACGACCTCATTCAAGCTCCGCCTCGCGGCGCCGGTCCTCGCTGAGCTCGCCTGCGAGATCGCTGCCCTCGGGCACGTAGCGTCGCACGTTCGCCTGGACCCGTCGGATCACCGAAGCGAGCGGCTCAAGCTTGATGGCGCCATTCTCGAGACTTGCGACGAACGCGCCACCTTTTGCCATTCGCAGTGCCGACCGGATCGATGCCGGAATCACCACGCGGCCATTGGCTCCCGTCCTTATATGAGCGCGCTCCATGGCTCACTCCTCTGTGACATCTTCTGCGATATGTCACCTTCGGAGATATGCCACAAGCACGCCTAGTGCCAACAGAGCAAAGTCACCCGTACTTCCGGTTCAGCTCGTCCAGCGCCTTCTTGCACTTCGCCGTCTGCTCCCAGGCGTTCGCCCAGAAGCAGAGATCGATCGTCCACCAGTCGTGCGGCAGGTGCTCCCGCGCAAGGTGCGGCACGAGCGCGTCGAAGTCGATCACGCCCTCGCCGAACGGCGCGTGCGCGCTGGTCTCGTCGTTACCCTGGGCATCCTTGTGGCAGGTGTTGTCCGAATCGATCAGATGGATGTGGTTGATCCGGCCCGAGAGCTTCTCGATGAACTCGAGCTGGCCACCCGGCAGCGTCTCCTTGCGGCCATACTGCCGCGCGCCGACCACGGCGACCATCTGGCCGTGGCAGGTATCGTACATCACGCCGAAATTGTCGTCGGGGATGGCATCCAGGATCCGCTGCACGTCCGAGGCCTTGTTGAAGGCGAAGCCCGGCTCGATCTCCCAGGTGACGTAGAGGCCGCGATCGGCCGCCTCCCTGGCGCAGATCTTCCAGCTGTCGACTACGCGCCTGAGCGCGACGTCATAGTCGATCTGGCCGTGAATGGTCGGCGGCTGCACGGTATCGACGCGGACACCCTTGATGCCGAGGTCGACCGCGAAGTCGGCGTTCTTCTCGAACTCGGCGAGGTAAGCGCTCGGATCCTCGGTATCGATCAGGTGCTGCGACCAGAGATCGGCGGCGAGGCCGGAGAACTCGAGGCCCCAGCCGCGGACCTTCTCCTTCAGGGCCGCGCGCTGCTCCTTCCGGGGCATCGTCGTGGGGCTCGGATAGGCGTTGAAGCCGCCGAGCTCCATGCCATCGAAGCCGAGCTCGGCGAGGCGCCGTCCGACCTCGTCGAAGGGGACCGGCTTCTCCGCGTACGGCCCGATGTTGAACGCCCAGGTGCCGATCGACGTGCGGTGCATGGCTCGCTCCCCCGATGAATACGCCTTCGCCGTTGTTTGGCAGGGTCAAAGCCCCTCTTGTCAAGAACTCCCGAACGTCCCCGATCGAACTGCGGTCGGACCGTTTGCCAGAGTTTCCGGTCGGCGGCACCGGCAGGCTGCCCTCTGCGGCCTGCTCGTTTACCGGTTCAAGAAATGAGACGCGCAACGACTGCCGGGTCCCCGGGATCTCCGCGCAGGCCAGATGCGCCGCAACACTCATCCGACATGCCCCGATCGATATTACCTTTGTACGATTGCCCTTTGCCGCGCCTACCGCCTGACGAATGGCCGATCACGTTGCCGGCTGATTGCGCAGGCCCTCCACGCGCGGCCAGCGGCCGGACGACGCTTCCGCCGTCTCGCAGTTTTCGATCAGCCGCTTGGTGATCAGCTGCACCAGATTGAACCCGAACTCCGGGTTCTGATAGTACAGCTCCTTGACCTTGTCGTCGCTCATCACCAGCAATTCGCCATCAGTTTCGCAGACGGCGGTACCGGTGCGCTGCTTGGTCGGGGAGAACATGCTGATCTCGCCCAGCACAGCGCCCGTGGCCACCGACTTGCCGAGTTCCTCGATCCGTACCCGGCCCGTGACGACGTAAAACAACCCCTGCGCGCTTTCTCCCTTACGGAACAGAACGTCTCCCCGCTTGACTTTTTGTCTCGACATGAATGGCACGAGGCCCTCCAGCGAAAGATCGCCCTCTGCTGCTTTGCGGATTCTCTTCAGCAACTGGTGCATCTGAAACAGCCGCACCGTGTTGAGAGGCAAGAGAATGCCGTGAAGGATTAGAATCGGAATCAGGCCTCCGGCCAAGCTGTAGCAGATGAACGCGAGATTGCTGCCGATTGCGATGATGCGAAGCGGAATCATGGTCTTCATGCAGAAAGTGAGGAAGACCAGACCCGACGCCAGGTAGCCAAGAGCTTCTGTGATCTTCATGATCCGATGTCCCTTGACCGGAACCGCAGGTAGCCGGCTGTCTCAGGCCCGACGCAGCCGAGCCTGGAAAATCAATCCAACGCCCGGCGATCCATCCTTGCCACCGACTTCACCGCTCAGGCGGCGGCCACCCACGCCTCCCGCATGGTCTTGAGGCCGACGGTGTAGACCGCCTCGGGTGTGGTGAAGAACTGCCGCCAGACCTTGGTCGCGGCGGCGAGGTCGGGCAGTGCCTGGCCGAACGCCTCGATGGTCAGCCAGCCGTCGTAGCCGGCCCGGCGGAGCGCGCGGAAGGTCGCGGGAAAGTCGATGTGACCCTCGCCCGGTGTGCCGCGGTGGTTCTCCGAGACGTGGACGTGACGGATCACGTCGCCGCTCTCGGCGATGCAGCCGACCGGATCGTGCTCCTCGATGTTGGCGTGGAAGGTGTCGTACAGCGCGCCGAAATTCGGGTGCCCGACCCGCGCCACATAGGCCTTGGCCTCGGCCAGGGTGTTGAGGAAATAGCACTCGAAGCGGTTGAGCGGCTCGATCGCGAGCGGCAGGCCGCCCTCTGCCGCGTACTCGGCGGCCGCGCGATGCACCTCGGCGGCGCGCCGCTTCTCGTCGTCGGTAGCACCAAAGCCGGAGAACACCCCGAGCGGCTGATGGAAGGGGCCGCACAGCACCTCGCTGCCGAGCGCCTGCGAGCAGTCGATCGCCCACTTGAGATGGTCGAGCGCGCCCTCGCGGCTTCGCGCATCCGGGCTGATCGCGCTGTGCGCCTCGTCCGGCATCACGGTCACCGTGGTGCAGCCGAGCCCATGATCGCGCAGCTGCCGCGCGATCTTCTCGAAGTGCGCCACGGCGCCCTCGAACAACGGCAGCTCGATCCCGTCGTAGCCGGCGGTCTTCAGCTTGCCGAACAGCGGAAAATGCGCCTCGGTGACGTGCGTCGTCCACAAGAGCAGGTTGAACCCGGTCTTCATCCGCGCCTCCCATCCGCATTTCCCGCCTCGCCTTCGGGCAGTATCCCTGCCGGCGCGACCGCTGGCAAGCCGACGCACGGCCTACGCGACCGGCAGCAGCGTGCCAAATGAACTGCTGGTCTTTCGTTGCCGGGAGGCGGGATCGCGGGGTCCTGTGGCGCGCCTGCGGCGCCTCAATGCGGCTTCATGACCCCGCGGCCGACGTAGTGACCGTCCTTGAGCTCGAACACCTCGCCGAGCTGCGGGTGCTCGACCGGGTCGCCGGAATCGTCGTTCACCAGGTTCTGCTCCGAGACATAGGCGACGTAGTAGGCCTCCGCGTTCTCGGCCAGCAGGTGGTAGAACGGCTGATCCTTGGCGGGACGGATGTCCTCAGGAATCGCCTCGTAC
>JBKPDM010000211.1:0-8048 GCA_046727895.1 Pseudomonadota bacterium
TTGCCTGCCGGAGCTGGAAGGCGTCCAGGTTGAGCGTCTCCTGATCCTGCACGATTGAGCGCCAAGCCATGAGCAGCCGCATCGCCTGCTCCAGCTCGCCGAGCCTTCGCTGGTCGGGCGCGAGAAACAGGAGCGTATTGCGGAAGATGCGTGGCTGCTGCCCGCGCCTGGTCAGAATCTCGTCCGCGGCTGCTTTGGCTTTGCTCTCGGCGTTGTTGTCGTGCGGATAGTCAGGCCCGAGCACAACGAGACGGGCTTCCATCTCGTCGGGCACCTCGCCGCTGTTCTCGGGGACCACGTGCACGGCGGCGAACGGCCCGCGCTCGCGGTCCTGGCGCAGCCGCTTGATCAGCTCGGCCCAGACGTCGTCAGCTTCGATTGCGCTCGAGCGATCGTCGGCCGTGCGGGTCACGCTCGGCTGGACCGAGAACCAGTACCGGCCGCTGTCGACGTAGAGATAGGTCGCACCGTCCGCGAGCCGACGCAGCGCATCGCCGAACGAGCCCGGGGTCTCACCCGGCTGCGCACAGCCGAGGCGGATGCGCCGGTCATCGATGCCGGGGTTCGGCCCGCCGTAGGTTGGCGCCGAGGCCATGAAGATCGTCCGCGCCACCCGCCGCGTCGCTGAGTAGCGCGCCAGGTTCGGGTTGTCGCGGTCGATCGCAAGCGGCTTGGAGGTCTCGCCGTCGATGTCGGCGCTGATGATCGCATCCCACTTCTGCTCGAGCAGCCGCGTGACGCGGGACTGCACCAGAGCGTCATCGAGCGGGATGCTCAAAGGCAGGATCATCAGGCTCTTGTCGCCGCGCTCCCAAAGGCAATGGATCACGTTGGCCATCAGGCGCAAAACGCCGCGAGTGCGCTGGAAGCGATCGAGTGCGCCCCAGTCATTGTTCAGCCGGTCGAACAGCTCGGGATGGATCGGATAGGCCGATTCCATTCGCCGCCGGTAGTCGCCCTCGCTGCACTCCGATGGGAACGAGGCGCCGTTGTCGCGATACATAGTGGCGAATGCCTTGATGACGTTGTCGCGCGCGGCGAAGGCTTCGCGCTCGACCATCGGCTGGAACAGTCGACGGCGCACGATCTCGAAGCCCTCGTCGGCGCTCGCGGGCCGCCAGGAGCTCTCGATCCGGCCGAAGGTATTCTTGAGACGCTCCAGCGCCACCTCGCCGCCTTCGCCGCCGATCTCGATCTGCGACGCCGGCAGGGTTGCGACCAGCAGGGCACCGAGCGTCGCCTTGACCGCTTCGCTGAGCGCCTGGGCGAAGGTGATGTTGGCATCGAAGTTCCCGGCCGGCAGACCGCTCGCGCTGTAAAGCTGGCGGACGAATGCGATCCATTCGTCGATCAGGATCAGGCATGGCGCCGCCGCGGCCAGCAGCTCGTGCAGCAGGTCGGAGCCGGGGCTGACGCCATTCCGGTCCGAGGCCTCAACCAGCTTATAGCCATCGGCGCCCAGCAGCTGCCAGGCGAGCTCGCCCCAGAGCGTGCGCGTTTCCACCCCGCCCCGGGTCCAGACCTCGCTCGGCGAGAGCGCCGTGCCGACCAGCACGGCACGTTGGATGTGGGGCAGGTTCGCGAGCCCCACGCCCGCCATGATCTGATCCACGCCGGGCAGCGTCTTCGGGTCCGGGTGACCGCAGACATGGTGCAAGGCGAGCATGGAGTGGGTCTTGCCGCCGCCAAAGTTGGTCTGCAGCTCGATCACGGGGTCGCCGCCCGGCTGGCCGGCCAGTCGCCGAAGCGCGCTCTCGAGCAGGCGGGTGAGGCCGTCGGTCAGATAGGTGCGGCGGAAGAACTCGACGGGGTCGCCATACTCGCTGGTGGCATCACCGCGCTGCACCTGGGCGAGGTCGGCGGCGAACTCGGCCTCGACGTAGCGGCCGCTCGCCACATCGGGATGGGGCGTCACCACCTCGCGCCAGGGCTTGAGCCCGGTCTGCGGCGTGCCCTCGACCTGGGTCGACTGGCGCCGGGTCTGCTGGCGCGCCTGCTCCGCGAACATGGTCCGGAGCACTTCCTGGCGCATCTTGTCGATCTCGGCCGCCTGCTCTCCGGCGGAGATCGCGCTCAAGAGACGCTGGGCGCTGTCCAGCGCCCGGTGCGTGTCGTCATAGGAGAACGGCCGCTGGTGCGCCCAGCGGTTGCGCACCTCGATCAGCTCGCCGACCAGCGCCCGCTCGGCGTGGCCCAGCGTCTTCGAGAAGACGTCGCGCCAGTTGTCGATCATGACCTTGAGCAGCGCCTGGCTGTCCCAGTGGATCGAGCCGTCGGCATTGCGCTCGAACCTGCGCACCAGCTCGCCGTCGACCCAGCGCCGCCAGCTCGTGCTGGCGCGCGCATCCATCTGGCGCTCGACGAAGGGGGCAAGGCCGATTGCGAAAATGTCCATCGCGCGGCCGACGCGGTCCCGGTTGGTAACGGCCATGGCGGCTCTCCTCGGGTGAGAGTTCGTCCCTGACGATGGTTTCACCGCAGAGGCGCAGAGGACGCCGAGATATCCTCATAGTTGAGAACAATGCGTCTGATGCCGTTCTTCAGAACGGAAACGTTGAAGTTCATGAGAAGATCCACAGTCCAGCCTCCGAGTCGCAAATAGGTCAACAGTTGCGCCTCGTGGATCGGCCGCAGCGTGTCCATCGACTTGAGTTCGAGAACAACGGCCTGCTCCACGAGGAAATCCAGACGGTAGCCGCAATCCAGCTTCACACCTTTGTATGCGACCGGAAGCGGGACCTGGCGCTCAAATCCCAGCCCGCTCAAGAGCATCTCACGCGCCAGGCATTCTTCGTAAGTCGACTCGAGCAATCCCGGTCCGAGCGCCGTGTGTACTTCGATCGCTGCCCCAATGATCCTCTCCGTCAACTCTCTCACTTCCTTTCGTCTCCGCGTCCTCGGCAGTGAGTTTCCGTGCCTCGGCCCAGGACCAGCTAGCAGCCGCGGGCCGGATGGGCTCGTTGGGGCGCAGGCAGAAGGGCGGCTTGGCGTTGGGAGGTCACAAGGGTATCACCGCAGAGGCGCAGAGGACGCCGAGTTGTGCGAGTCCCCTGTACCTTCATGACCGGACCGACGAGTCTCTCGGCCAGCTCTCTCGTGTCTTCTCGTCTCTGCGTCCTCCGCGCCTCTGCGGTGATTCTTCAGGTCTAACATCACTATACCGCAAGCTCGGCCTGGGCGGGACCGGGGATGGTCTCGTCGGGGAGCGTGCTGGCGATGCCGACCAGCGCCGGCCAGGCGACCACCAGGCCGTTGTAGGCGCGGGCCTCCTCGGCCCACTTGTTGCGCTCGCAGATCTGGTAGAGGCGATAGGCGAGCTTCTCGGTCATGTCGGCATAGTTTCATCTACGACGTGATCATGCCGCACGGCACGCGCCGACGGATCTGTCACGGTCTGCGCTGGCTGAGGACCAAGCGGCTCGAGAACCCCTGGAAGAAGCACGGCAACATCCCGCTGTGAGGGCTTGCGCTGCCGGTCGGCCAAATCTATCTAGTCAGACTAGACCGCAGGAGCCCTCCGATGCCGTGGCAATTGCAGGAAGCCAAAGCCAGGTTCAGCGAGCTCGTGCAGAAGGCGCTCGATGAGGGTCCTCAGACCGTGACCCGACGGGGCCAGGAGGCTGTCGTCGTGCTCTCGATCGAGGACTACAAGAAGCTGGAGGCGCGTCGGCCGAGCCTGCTCGAGGTTCTGATGTCCGGGCCGGAAGGCGAGCTGGAGCTACCGGAGCGGGAGGTCCAGGAGCACGAGATCGAGTGGTGACTCTGCTGCTCAATACCAATGTCCTTTCCGAGCTGCGTAAGGGGCGGCGATGTGACCCCCGGGTGAGGCTGTGGGCATCGTCGGTAGACCAGTCGGAATTGCACACCAGCGTGCTCGTAGTCGGGGAGCTCAAACGCGGCATCGATCGTGTTCGGCCGAAAGATCCGCGCTTCGCGACCGAGCTGGAGCGCTGGCTGAGCCGCGTCGTGGCTCGGATGGGAAATCGGATTCTGCCGGTCGACCAAGCCATCGCCCTGGCGTGGGGGCGGATCGCGGCGGCGCGTACGGTAGCGCCGATCGATGGCCTGCTCGCAGCGACCGCGCTCACTCATGGCCTGACCATGGTCACGCGCAACGTCAAGGACATCGCGGAGCTCGGCGTGAGCTATATGAACCCCTTCGATCCGATCTACTGATCGAGTGGAAACGGCAGCCATGACTACCGCCTGTTTCCGTTCACCGAAGGCGGCCTGAAGGATGCCATCACAGCGGCCATGGCGATGCGCACGGTCAAGTCGACCATCGTGCCCTTCGACGATCTGGACTGATCAGGCCTGGCCCGGCAGTCAGGGGTCTCTTCCGCGCTCAGCCTGGCGGCCAGGTTGTCGAGCACGAGGGGCATCATCCCGCCCAAGGTCAGGCTGGCCGAGGGGTTGGGGAATGGGCCTCTGGTATGGAGCGCCCGGAGGGAGGCCTGGGGCTTCAGCAATTGACACGAAGCTGCTCAGATCCGATCCCCCACGCCCCCGGCGCCGCGAGCTGGACGTTTGAAATTACCGCAGCGCCGCGAGCACCGCCCATTGACGCGGCGGCGCTTCGAGGACGACGGTGCAGGTCATGCCCGAACTGATCAGCACACCCTTGGGCACATCATCGATGTGGATGCGCGTCGGCATCCGCTGAGCAAGCCGGACCCACTCGAAAGTCGGAGTCGGATCGACGAGGAGCTCGGGGCCGTCGGTATTGTCGGCATCGGTGATGCCGCGGGCGATGCTCACGACATGCCCGCGCAGTGCGGGGCTGCCATCGAGCAGATAGATTTCGGCCTCTTGTCCGAGACGGACGGCGGGGATCTTGGTTTCCTCGAAATACCCCGTGACCCGGTAGGAATCGCTGTCGATCACCGCCATGATTTTGGTGCCGACGGAGGCGTATTGACCGACTTCGAGGGTGAGGTTGGTGACGAAGCCATTGACCGGCGCGCGCAGGATGGTTCGGTCGAGGTTGAGCTGGGCCGTCGAGCGGTCGGCGACGGCCTGCTGATAGGTGGCCGCGGCGGCGTTCGCGTTAAGCATCGCGTCGTTACGGTCTTCTTCAGAGATCGCGCTTGCCGCGACCCTGGCGCGCCGCTCGGCCTGTTGCTGGCGCATCTCCATGTCCGCCTTGCGAGCCGCAACGTCCGCATCGGCGGCGGCGAGAGCACGGCTATAGCGCTCGCGATCGAGGACGACCAATATGTCGCCTTTGGGCACGAACTGATTGTCCTTGACCCGAACCTCGTCGACAAAACCCGCCACATCCGGGGCGATGTCGACGACATCGGCCTGTACTCGGGCATCGCGTGTCCAGGGCGAGAACATGTAGTAGTCCCACAGCTCGTATCCGCCGATACAGCCGGCCGCAACGAGGATGAGGGTGAGCATCACGCGCACGGCGGTTTTCATCGAAGGTTCCTCATGGTCTCGTCAATAGGACGAGACCGGAAAACAGGCAGACGAAGAGGGCCAGCCGCACCAGGGGCGGATGCCAGACGAGGCAGTAGAGGCCGAGCGGCTTGGCCAGTTGATCAACCGCGAGGAACAGCGGGACCGCCGCAAGGAAATAAAGCAACAGCGAGGGCACGCCGGCGCCAAAGAGGCCGATCTCACGCAGCATCGGATTGCACTCCTTCGTGCCTCATTCCAGTGAGCAAGGCGCCGCCGCGCGCGAGCTCCTCACCGATCGCGGCGAAGGCGCCCAGATCGCGGGCGATAGCCTGCGCCCGCTTCGTCCAGAGATCGTCCTCGCGCAGTTCGGCGAGGCATTTCGCGGCCGCTTCTTGCGCCATTCGTCGCGCGAGCTCGAGCCACTCGGCTCGCCGGTAGCCAGCGAGGCTGGCGATGTGTAATTCGAGATCAACCGCGGCCGAGGAGTGGGGGCTCTCGCGCATACGGATCAATTCACGGCCGGCGCCGAGGAGGGCAGTGCCGGCCTCGAAAATCGCGATATCCTCGGGCTGATCGTCGCGGAGATAGCCCCGAAGCTGGTACAGCGCTTCGGTCATCGCCGTCTCGAACTCGGCGAGGCCGATGCGCGACTGCGGCGCCGCGATCCGTGCGAGCGCCTGGCGCACGGCGCGGACAAAGCGGCGGCGCGCCGCCGCCGGCGTGGCGGGCGCCACGACTGCCCCCCGCACCAAGGCCGTTGCCGTAGCAATGACGGCGGCAATCGAGGTGTTGATGAGGCCCACCGGGTCGTAAGTCATGTGGTTCTGGAACAGGCCGGTCGAAGCAAACAGCAGTGCCGAGAGATATCCGATCAACATCGTCTTCTTGTGCGCCATCAATAACGCGCACAAGAACAGCATCGGCGCGACCACGAGGGCGAACATGCCGAAGCCTTGCGCAAGAGGCAGCAATACATCGATTATGACAAAGGCAGGAATGGTCGAGAGGCTGAAGATCAAAGTGCCGGCAAGGGCAATCGGCACCGCGGGAGCCATGGTGGCGAGCCGCGCCGTCGCCACGGCGCCGAGGATCGTCGCGGTCGAGCCGTGCGGCCAATCAGCGAGAATCCAGAACCCGCTGAGGAACAAGACCGCAAGTGCGGCGCGCACCCCTGTCCACAGCGCACCCACCGGGTCGTTTGCGCGCTTGAAACGGATCGGGCTGGACGCCGTTCTCGGGGTCCATATGAAGGCTTCGTAAGCCTCGGCGTAGGCGGCCAATGCGGTGAAGAATTCGCGCAGCCTGGCGATCATCGCAATGCGCCGAATCACCTCCTCGTCTGGCGCTGACGGATCACGGGACAGCGGCCAAACGCCGGGCAAGTGTGCCTGCGCCCGCAGCAGACGTCGGCGAAGGGCGTCCGCATCGATCGCGGAGGCACGCCACGCCCTGATCGCAGAAGTCGCGTCGGCGATGGCGGCGTCGAGCGCCCCTTCGGTCGACGCGCCGCTTCGCCTCAGAGCGTCGAGCTGGGGGCGGAGGAGTTGCGCAACTCCGACGACGTCGATCAACGCCAAGTCGAGAAATCGGAGCCGGTCGCTGCGGTCGCGGATCTCGCGATCCTCGAATATCGCCGAGGCGCGTAAGTTCTCGATGGCGATCGCCTGACCTAACAGTTTCGTGCGCAACGGCGCGCTGTCGCCGGGCTCGAAGAGGGCAATGGCGTAGTCGGCGAGTGCTTCGCGAGCCGCGGCTACCGCTTGCCATAACTGGGGGGCGAGCGAACTCGGCAGGACGATGCGATTGACCGTCGCCGCCGCAATGATGCCAAGGCAGACTTCGGTGGCGCGCCCCGTGGCGATGTAGAAGGCGTTGCCCGCATCGAGCGCGCCCGGAATGCCGACGATTGCGACGGTGTAGCCGGACAAGACGAAGCTGTAGGCGGCAAAGTTTCTCGCGTATTGCGAGCCGAAGGCGCAAAGACCGATCCAGAACGCGAGCGCGCCGAGGAAGAGCACGCGTTCCTGAGCGAAAAGTCCTACCGCGCGCGCTGGCCACGGGTCGCGATCGTGCTGCGCGCCGATTCGGGCTTCGCCCGCGACGAGCTGATGGCGTGGTGCGAGGCGCACGCGGTCGATTACGTCTTCGGGCTCGCCCGCAACCAGCGCCTGGTCGGCGCGCTCGCCGGGGAGCTGGCCGCCGCCGAGGCCGAGAGCCTGGCGCAAGGCGGCCCGGCGCGGCGCTTTGCCGAGCTGGAGTGGCGCACGCTCGACAGCTGGCGCCGGCCGCGCCGGGTGGTCGCCAAGGCCGAGCACCTGGCCCAGGGGCCGAACCCGCGCTTTGTCGTGACCTCGCTGCCGGCGAGCGCCATCGACGCGCGCACGCTCTACGAGGACGTCTACTGCGCGCGCGGCGAGGTCGAGAACCGGATCAAGGAGCAGCAGCTCGACCTGTTCGCCGATCGCACCTCCGCCGCCACCATGCGGGCCAACCAGCTCCGCCTGTGGTTCGCCTCCTTCGCCTACGTGCTGCTCGAGGCCCTGCGCCGCATCGGCCTGCGCCACACCCAGTTCGCCAGCGCCACCTGCGGCACGATCCGGCTCAAGCTCTTGAAGATCGGCGCGCAGGTGCGCCGCAGCGTG
>JBKPDM010000212.1:0-7741 GCA_046727895.1 Pseudomonadota bacterium
TATAAGAGACAGGTCATAGGCCCCTTTCTTGATCGCGGTGACCGCGGTCTCGATGGTGCCGTGGCCGCTGATCACGATGACCGGCAGATCGGCTGAGCTCCGGCGGATCTGATCCAAGACCTGCAGGCCGTCGAGCCGCGAGCCCTCGAGCCAGATGTCCAACAGCACCAGGCTCGGTGGGCGGGCCTCGATCTCGGCCAGGGCCGACGGTCCGTCGTTGGCGTGACGGACCTCGAAGCCTTCATCGCTGAGGATGGCGGCGATCGCGTCACGGACCGCGGGTTCGTCGTCGACGATGAGAATGTCGGCTGTCATTCCAGCTCAGAGCCGCGTTTGCGACGGCGCGACGAAACGCCGCGCGCGCCCATGGTTCCGTTCACTCGGCCGCGGCGTCATCGAGGACTCGCATCGCGGGAAACACCAGACCGACGCGCGCGCCGCCGCCCGCCCGATTGCCGAGGGTCACGGCGCCGCCATGCTCCTCCATGATCTTCTTGACGATTGCCAGACCAAGGCCGGTGCCGGCGACCCGCGTCGTGACGTAGGGCTCGGTCAGCCGCTCGACCGGCTCGGGCAGCCCGCCTCCGTTGTCATGGACCTCGATCACGGCATGCGCCTCAGTTCCCTGGAGCCGGACCAGCACCCAGCCCGGCTCGCCCTCGGGGGGACCGCCATGGGCGCGCTCGAGCACTGACTCGACCGCGTTCTGGAGCAGATTGGTCAACGCCTGCGCCACCTGGCGGCCGTCACAATACAGCTGAACGTCGTGCGCCGGAAGCTGTGTTTCGAATCGGATCTCGGGCCGCGCTCCCTGTTGCAGGTAGACCGCCTGGCGAATCAGCTCCGCCGCCGACTCCGGCTCGAACACCGGGGCCGGCATGCGGGCGAAGGCGGAAAACTCGTTGATCAGCCGCCCGATGTTGTCGACCTGGCGGACGATGGTCTCGGTGCTGGTGATGAAGGCGGTGGGATCCTGCCTGATCTGCGGCAGGTACTTGCGCTTCAGCCGCTCGGCCGAGAGCCGGATCGGCGTCAGCGGGTTCTTGATCTCATGCGCGATCCGGCGCGCGATCTCGGCCCAAGCGGCCTTGCGCTGCGCGGCGAGCAACTCGGTGATGTCGTCGAACGTCACCACGAAGCCGGCGATGCCGGCGGCGTCCATCTGCGCCGAGACGCGCACGAGCAGGGTATGCGTGCCGTCCTGGCGATGCAGCTCGATGTTCGCCTCGGCCGGTCGCTCCGGCGCGGTCGCGACGCTCGCGAGCAGACCGCCGACCTCGGGGATGACCGTGATCAGGGGCCGGCCGATCAGATCGTCGGGCGGGGCGCCGAGCAGGCTCGCCGCCGAGCGGTTCGGCAGCGTGATCCGGCCCCGCGCATCCAGACCGAATACCCCCGCCGACACGCCACCAATCACCGCCTCGGTGAAGCGGCGGCGCTGGTCCAGCTGATTGTTCGCCCGCACCAGTTCCGCCCGCTGGCTGGCCAGCTGGGTGGTCATCCGGTTGAAGGCGCGCGAGAGGCGGTCGATCTCGTGCCGCTCCTCCGCCTCGGGCACGCTCACCGTCAGATCGCCCGCGCGCACCCGGTCCGCCGCCATGATCAGGCGCGAGATCGGCGCCACCAGTCCGTTCGCGAGGCTGAGGCCGACGCCGACCGCGGCGAGGAGCAGGAGGAGCGCGACGACCCCGAAAATCGCCGCAAAGGTCACCTGGATGCCGGAGCGACGCAGCTCCAGCGAGTGGTACTCGTCGACCACCTTGCGGGTCCGCTCCATGTAGTCGAGCACCCGCGGGTCGACGAAGCGGCCGACGAACAGATAGGCATCGATGAAACTGTCGAGCCGGACCAGCGCCCGCACCCGGTCGTCGGTGTCGCTGGTCAGAATGACGATGCCGCCGACGCTCGCCTCCTGAAGCGTCTCCGGCGACAGCGGTTCCATCTCGAAGCCGAAGCTCAGGCCGGTGCGCGCGATCACGTGGCCGTTGCTCTGGAAGACCACCGCCTCGGTCAGCGAGCGCAGCGCCGCCTGGGCATCGAGCAGCCGCTGGAACATGCTCGGCACGCCGAGCAGCGCCGGTCCCTCCCGGTTGAGGTCGGCTGCCATCGCCAGCGCATCGGCCCGGATCACATCCTTGTGCTCCTCGAGATAGGCCTGCGCCACGGTGAGCGAATTGCTGAGCGCACCGCGGATCCGGTCGCTGAACCACGCCTCGAGGCCGAAGTGGAGGAAGCCGACCGAGAACACCGCGACCACGATCGCCGGCGCCACCGCCACCAGACTGAACAGCGCCACCAGGCGCGCGTGCAGCCGGGAGCCGGCCGAGCCCTGCCAGCGGGCCACGATCAGCGTCGCCAGCCGCCGCGCGACCACCGCTCCCAGGAGCAGGAGCAGGATCACGTCCAGATAGAGGAGCCCCACCACCAGCTCGACATCGGCGCCGAAGCGCCACCAGCCGGACAGGACCACGTAGGTGGCGATGCCCGAGAGCGTCGCCGCCACCGTCAGGACGAGCGCCAGATGGGCGGCGATCCGGGACCGCTTGAGGCGCCGGAGCCAGCGCTGCCAGTCCGGTTGCGGGATGGTTGCCAGAGAGCGCGCCATGCTCGATCGCGAAGATCGTCCTCGGTTTGTCCGCCGCTATCGTGGCCTGCGCATGACCTCGATGTCCAGCTCTCGGATCTTCTTGCGCAAGGTGTTGCGGTTCAGGCCGAGGAGGGCGGCCGCCTGCAGCTGATTGCCGCGGGTCGCGGCGAGCACCTTGACGATCAGTGGCCGCTCGACGTCGCACAGGATCCGGCCGTGCAGCCCGGCCGCCGGCAGGCGGCCGTCGTGCGCCTCGAACACCTGATCGAGGTGACGCGTGATCATGTCGCCGAGGGCGGCGTCGGCCGCCGCCTCCGATCCGGCCGACCCGACGACCAATGGCGCCGCCTCGCGCAGCTCGGCGTCGATCACGTCCGCGCCAATGGTCTCCTGCGGGTACAACACCGCCAGGCGGCGCACCAGGTTTTCCAGCTCGCGGACGTTGCCCGGCCACGGATAGGCTTTGAGACGGGCCATTGCCTCGGGCTCGATCGTCTTCAGCGCCAGCCCCTCGGCATTGGCGCGGAGCAGAAAATTCTGGACCAGGGCCGGGATGTCGTCGCCGCGCTCGCGCAGCGGCGGCAGCCGGATCGGCACCACGTTCAGACGATAGAACAGATCATCGCGAAACAGGCCCTGCGCCACCAGTTGCCGCAGGTCGCGGTGGGTGGCGGCGATGATCCGCAGATCGGCCTTGATCGGTGTCCGCCCGCCGACCGGCATGAACTCGCCCGACTGGAGCACGCGCAACAGGCGGGTCTGCGCATCGAGCGGCATGTCGCCGATTTCATCGAGGAACAGCGTGCCCGCCTCGGCCTGCTCGAAGCGGCCGATCTTGCGCGCGTTGGCGCCGGTGAACGCGCCCTTCTCATGCCCGAACAGCTCGCTCTCGATCAGCTCGCGCGGGATCGCCGCCATGTTGACCGCGACGAACGGCCCGCCCCGCCGCTTGCCGTAGTCGTGCATGGCGCGGGCGACCAGCTCCTTGCCGGTGCCCGATTCGCCGCTGATCATGACGGTGAGATCAGTGCCCATGAGGCGGGCGATGATGCGGTAGATCTCCTGCATCGGCGGCGAGCGGCCGATGATCGGCAGCTGCTCCTCGATCCGGTCCGGGTCCTCGACTCGCGGCGGAGTGGTTCGCGGCAGGGCGAGCGCGCGCTTGACCATGGTTACCAGATCGCCGAGGTCGAACGGCTTGGGCAGGTAATCGAAGGCGCCGCGCTCGGTCGCCCGGACCGCGGTGAGCAGCGTGGTCTGCGCGCTCATGACGATGATCGGCAGGTTCGGCCGGCGCTGCTTGATGCGCGGCAGCAGGTCGAGGGTGTTCTCGTCGGGCAGGATCACGTCGATGATCGCAACCTCGCCGGTGCCGTCCTCGATCCAGCGCCAGAGGGTCGCCGCGGTGGCGGTCGCCTGCACGCGATAGCCCTGGCGCGAGAGGGCGCGCGAGATGACGGTCCGGACGCCGCCATCGTCGTCGGCCAGAATGATGGTCGGCTCGGCCATACCGGTCTCCCTATGCCGTCGGACGGCTGGCGCCGCGATAGGCCGGCAGGCGGACCCGGAACACGGCTCCCCGCGGCTGGTTCTGGAATTCGACCACGCCGCCGTGGTCGCCGACGATCTTGGCGACCAGGGACAGGCCAAGTCCGCTGCCCGAGCGCTTGGTCGAGACGAAGGGCTCGAACAGATGGCCGACGATCTCCTCGCTCACGCCCGGGCCGTTGTCCTGGATGTGCACCGCGATCGGCAGCTCGACCCGCTCGCGGCTGCTCGCGACCCGGACCCAGAGGCCATGGGTGTACTGGGTCGAAAGACGGATCTCGCCGTCGCTCTGGGGCACCGCTTCGGCCGCGTTCTTGACCAGATTGAGGAACACCTGGACCAGCTGATCGCGGTCGCCGTCGACCTCGGGCAGCGAGGGGTCATACTGGGCGACGAAACGGACATGGCGGCCGAAGCCGCTCTCGGCCAAGCGGCGGACATGCTCCAGAACCTGGTAGATATTGACCGGGCGGCGCTCGATCGGCTTGCCATCGGCGAACTGCTCCATGCGATCGACCAGGGCGCAGATCCGGTCGGTCTCATCGCAGATCAGCCGGATCAGAGGGCGCTCGTCGTCGGCCACGCCCTGCTCGAGCAGCTGGGCGGCACCGCGGATGCCGGACAGAGGATTCTTGACCTCGTGCGCCAGAGTGGCGCCGAGGCCGGCGACCGAGCGGGCGCCGCCGCGATGGCTCAGCTGGCGGTTGAGACGGTGCGCGACCGAGCAGGGATGGAGGACCACCAGGCTGTGGCCGGCCCGTTCGGGCAGTGGTGAGACGTGCAGGTCGACAAGACGCGTGCCGTCGCGGCTCAGTGGCAGCTCGACGCCGTAGTCCGAGACGCTGTTGCCGGCCAACTGGACGCGGCGGACCAGATCGAACAGCGGGCTGTCGAAGGGCAGGAGCTCCGCGAGCGGCCGCCGCTCCAGCATGGTCCGACTGGCGCCGAGCAGCTGCTCGGCGGCCGGGTTGACGAACACCACCCGAAGCTCGTCGTCCAGAGCCAGCACGCCACTCGCCATGCCGTTCAGGATCATGCGCTCGTAGGCGTCCGGCGCGGCAGCGGATTGATTCATGACTAATCTTTAGCCAGTCTCTGCAACTGCCCAAAACGCAGGCAAAGATAGAGCCGGCCAGGACGACTGGCAAGCGCTCTCGCCAACGCTTGGCAGACGCGCGCCGGACGCCTAGCGTGAGCGCACCTCTCATGCGGCCCGACCGGCCGCCGGCCGGGAGAGCGATGTTTTGGCGGACTGCGTGGCCTTGATCGTGGCATCGGGGCGCGGGCTTCGTTTCGGCAGCGAGCGGCCGAAACAGTATCAGCCCCTGGCCGGACGACCCGTGCTCCGGCATTGTCTGGAGCGGTTTCGGGCGCATCCGGCCATCGCCGCCGTGCGCGCAGTGATCCATCCGGACGACCGCCCGCTCTATGCCGCGGCGGCCGCCGGCCTCGACCTGCTCGAACCGGCTCTGGGTGGCGCTGCCCGACAGGATTCGGTCCGGCTCGGGCTGGAGAGTCTGAGCGGCGCGCCGCCCGATCTGGTCCTGATCCACGACGGCGTCCGTCCGCTGGTCGAGCCCCCTCTGATCGACCGCGTCATCGATGGTCTCGCGGAGTACGCGGCGGTTCTGCCGGCGCTGCCGGTGACCGACACCCTCAAGCGGGTCGAGGGCGGGCTGGTGCAGGGCACGGTCGAGCGCGCCGGCCTCTATCGGGCCCAGACGCCGCAGGGCTTCGTCTATGAGCGGATTCTGGCGGCGCATCGCGCGGCGGCCGGCGCCGAGCTGACCGACGATACCGCCGTCGCCGAGGCGGCGGGCCTCGCGGTCGCGATCGTCGAAGGCGCCGAGAGCAACCTCAAGATCACCGATGCGGCCGATCTCGCCCGCGCCGAGCGCTTGATTGGCGCCGGTCTCAGGCCACGCACCGGGCTTGGTTTCGACGTGCACCGGCTCGCCCCGGGTGACGGGGTGATGCTGATGGGCGTCCGGCTGCCCGGCCCGTTCCGGCTGATCGGCCATTCCGATGCCGACGTCGGCCTGCACGCAATCACCGACGCGCTGCTCGGCTCGCTGGGGGCGGGCGACATCGGCAGCCACTTCCCGCCGACCGACCCCTGCTGGGCCGGGGCCGATTCGGCCCTGTTCCTGCGCCATGCGCGCGACCTGGTGGTCGAGGCCGGCGGCCGGATCGAGCATGTCGATGCGACCCTGATCTGCGAGCGGCCTAAGATCGGCCCGCACCGGGCCGCCATGGTCGCCCGACTGGCGGAGCTTCTGGCGCTGACGCCCGGGCAGGTAAGTATCAAGGCGACGACGACCGAGGGGCTCGGCTTCACCGGGCGGGGCGAAGGCATCGCGGCGCAGGCGGTATGCACCGTCGCTCTGCCGGCTTGAGGATGAAATGCGGGCGGCCCGCGCCGTGTCGAACCCTGGCAAGGCGGCGCTCTGGCTGGCCACCTGGTTCGGCACCGGGCTGCTGCCGGGGGCACCTGGCACCTGGGGATCGCTCGTCGCCATCCCGTTTGCCTGGGCGCTGACGTCGCTCGGCGGTCCCTGGCTGCTGCTCGGCGCGGCCGTCCTGGTCTTCGCCGTGGGTCTCTGGGCTTCGGCCAGATACATGCAGGCGGTGGGCGTTCACGACCCGGGCGCGGTTGTCATCGACGAGATCGCCGGTCAGTGGCTGACCCTGACGGTGGCTCCACCGGAGCCGCTCGCCTACTTGCTCGGCTTCGTGTTGTTTCGCATCGCCGACGTCCTCAAGCCGTGGCCGGCGAGCTGGCTCGATCGGCGGGTCGGCGGCGCCTTCGGCGTCATGATCGACGACGTCGCCGCCGCGATTTACGCGGGCGCCGTGCTGGCGCTCGCCGTTCACTGGCTCCAGCCATGACCTTCCCGGCTCGGAGTCTGGCGCTCGCCGAGCGACTGCTCGAAGCCTGCGCGGCGCGCGGGCTGCATCTCGTGACCGCCGAATCCTGCACCGGCGGCCTGATCAGCGGTTGCCTGACTGAGATTCCGGGCTCCTCGAGCGTGGTCGAGCGCGGCTACGTCACCTACGACAATCGCGCCAAGCAGGAGCTCTTGGGCGTGCCGGCGGAACTGCTGGCGCGGGTCGGCGCGGTCAGCGAGGAGGTCGCCCGCGCCATGGCCGAAGGCGCGCTGGCCAGGGCCGGCGCGGAAGTCGCGCTCGCGGTGACCGGGATCGCCGGCCCGAGCGGCGCGACGCCTGGCAAGCCGGTCGGCCTGGTCTACCTGGCGATCGCCCGGCGCGGTCAGCCGACCTTGACCGTGCGCGAGCTATTCGCGGGCGCTCGCTCAGCCATCCGCCTGGCGAGCGTCGATCGGGCGCTCGAGCTTGCCCTCAGCGCTCTCGCGGATAAGCGCGGTCAGGGCAGGGTCGACCAGTCGGAGTGAATGCTGCCCGGCCGATCGATCCGCTCATAAGTGTGTGCCCCGAAATAGTCGCGCTGCGCCTGAATCAGATTGGCCGGCAGGCGCGCCGCGCGGTAGCCGTCGTAGTAGGCGAGGGCGGAGGCCAGCCCCGGAATCGCGACGCCTTCCGCGGCTGCCTGCGCGACCACCTCACGCAGTCCTGCCTGCGCCATGG
>JBKPDM010000213.1:0-13754 GCA_046727895.1 Pseudomonadota bacterium
CTCGGGCACCGACCAGTAACGGCGCAACAAGAGTGGCACCTGATCCCGCGGGACTATCTCGAAGCCATGCTGACGATAGAACTCGATGGCCCAGTCAGCGGCTGCCCATGTGCCGACGAGAAGCGGTCGTGACGCTTTGGATCGGAGGTCGTTCAGCAGCCGACCGCCAATGCCGCGCCGGCGGTGGGTGCTTCGGACATAGGCGTGACGGATCAGGGTCACGTCCTCGACGTCCTGCAGACCCATCACGCCGAGCAGGTGGCCGTCTTGCTCGAGGCCCCAAAACCGGACCCCAAGCCCGATCTCACGCCGCAATTCCTCGAGCGGCATGTAGGGATCGTTGAACCGGTCCTCGGGAATCACGCCTTTGTAGGCCTGCGCCGCGTCGTTGATCACCTCGAAGATCTCCTCGAGATCATGATCGGTGCATGGACGGATCACCTCAGCCATTGAACAAGGGACTCCGAGCGCTGCCCTCAGGAAGGACGCCACGGTCGCCCGCGATGCTATCGGCAAAAGTGAGCGAGCGCGACTCCGCGCGGGCGGCGCAGGGCCCAGCAGGGCCGCGACGCTTCCTGCTGAGCCCGTGGGCAAGGGTCCAGCCGACGTGACCCTGGCCGACGCTGCAGAACAGGCTGGCAAAGCGCGAGCGGCCAAGGATCGGGGTGCCGAGCGGCGTCACCGGCCGCCAAGAAGCGACCGTGCACGCCTGGCTCACCTGTCCTTGGGGCGGGGCCGCGACCGAGGTTTGCGTCCTTTGCCGTTCTCCCTGCCGGCTACCACCTTCCCGGCATAGGTTGGGAACTCGCCGTGCTTACGGTATGCGTCCTGGTACTTCGCGACTTTGTCTTCGTCGACCTCGACGCCCAATCCTGGCCTGTCGATCCGGCCCCAGCGGGGGGCATCGGCAATCGGAATGCGTTCGGTGAGAATGTCGTCTTCCATCATCTGCGCGGTCTGCTGGTGGCCGAGGCAGGCGTTGGGGATGGTCAGCATGATGTGCTGCCCTGCGGCCGCCGTCAGGCCGAACTCGCCATGGGTGTGCTTGCAGACGAGCCAGCCTTCCTGATGGCCGGCGTGGCACATCATGTGCCAGCGCGACAGCGAGCCGACCCAGTACGAGCTGAAGCAGAGATAGTGACCGGCGCGACTCTTGATGATGCGCCAGGCATCGGCCTCGCGCCACAGACCCTCGTTGACGCAGATCGGAACGTCCACCTGCTTCATGAGGTCGAGGTGATTTTCGATGGGATCGATGCGCACGGGCGCCTCGACGAAATCGAGGACGAACTTGCCGTGCCAGCGCTTCAGCAGGCGCACCGCCGTCGGCATGTCCCAGGCCTGGTTGACGTCGATGCGGATCTTGCCTTCGGGGCCGATGCCGCCGCGCAGGGCCTCCAGCATCGACTCCTCCTTCTTCTCGTCGACACCGGCCTTGATGTAGTAGACGCGATAGCCCTTCTTCACGCCGTCCTTCGCCTGGCGCGCGATCTCCTTCGGCGTGCCCCATTCCATGTAGTAGAAGTAGTCGACCTCCTCGCGCATGGCGCCGCCGAACAACCGATAGAGCGGCTGGCCGCAGGCCTTGCCGCAGGCGTCCCACAGCGCCATGTCGATGCCGGCGAAAGCGAAGTTGGCGGTCATCGGCTGAAACGCCCAGACGGCATACACCGCCAGGTCGCGCTGCATGATCTCGCGGTCCCAGGCGCTGCGCCCGATGACCAGCGGCGCCATGGCTTTGACCGCGAACTCGATGCCCGGCACATCGGCGGCGCGCGTGCATTCGCCCCAGCCGACGATGCCATCTTCGGTCGTGACCTTGACCAGCACGTCGGCGACCCCGCCGCGGGCGATGAGCGAGCTGGCCTCCACGCGTTTGTAAGGAATGCGCACGGGAATCGCTTCGACCTTCACGACCTTCATCCGACACCCTTTTTCTGGACGCGCCGGTCACGCCCGCGGCTCAGGCGCATTTCGGCCCTGATCGGCTAGCCCGCGAACTGCCCGTCCGGCACGCCCCTGACGCCCGCATCGAGAGCGAAGATCCCGCCGGCCAGCGGCTGCTCTGCCAACTCGGCCTCGCTCAGGCCGTAACGGACGGTCGTCACATAGAGAACATCGAGATCCGGCCCGCCGAAGATGCAGCTCGTCACGCGCCGGCAGGGCAGCGTCACCACCCGGTCCATCCTGCCGTCGGGCGCCCAGCGAATGAGACAACCGCCATCCCAGCGGGCGTTCCACAGAAATCCCTCGGCATCGATGGTCGAGCCGTCCGGATGGCCGTACTGCCTCGTGTCGGCCTTGGCGAAGGTTCGGCGGTTGCTGACCCGGCCGCTCCCGGGATCGAAGTCGTAGGCGTAGATCGCGTCCAAAGTGTCGGCGAAATACATCGTGCTGTCGTCGGGGCTCCAGGCGAAGGTGTTGGCGATGCCGAGCGTCCGCTCGAACGTATGCACCGACCCGTCTGGGTCGATCCGATGGAGGCCGCCGGTGTTCGCGGTGATCGGCAGCTCGCTCATGTCGTCGGCGAAGTTGTTCATCATCGTCCCATACCAGAAGCGGCCCTGACGGTCGCACCTGCCATCATTGGAGCGGTTCTTCGGCTTGTCCTTCTCGGGAGCGACGAACCGCCTCGCGCGCCCCGTTTGGGGATCGAAGAAATCGATGCCGGTCTGCGCGGCGATGATGAGGCCGCCCGCTCGCCGCACGGCGATGGCGGTGACCATCTCGGGCATGCGCCAGCTGGCGTGCTCGCCGGTCCGGGGATGCCAGCGCTTCACCGTCTTCGACGGCACGTCGGCCCAGTAGAGGGCATGCTCGCCAGGATGCCAGCATGGGCCCTCGCCCAGCCAGTCTTTCGCCTCGAAGACGCACTCAACCTGTGGCATGGATCGCTCCGCGTGCTCGTGGTCCGGCCGGCCGGCGGCTGGACAAACCATACCCGCTCCCCGATCATCGTGCATCAGGAGAGGCGATGAACGACATGAACGAGAAGCCGGTCCACGGCGCTGCGGCGATGCCAGCGACCGGCGCGCACACGCTCGTCCGCCTGCGCGGGGTCTCCAAGCGCTATGGAGCCGCCCTCGCGGTGAAGCAGCTCGACCTCGAGATCCGCCGCGGCGACTTTCTGGCCATCCTCGGCCCCTCCGGCTGTGGCAAGACCACGCTCCTGCGCATCATCGGCGGCTTCGTCGCGCCGACCACGGGCACCGTCGAGATCGACGGTGAGGATGTCACCGGCTGGGGGCCGGAGAAGCGGCCGACCAACACCGTGTTTCAAGGCTATGGCCTGTTCCCGCATATGACTGTGCGCCAGAACATCGCCTACGGACTCAGAACCGCCCGGCGGCCGCAGTCCGAGATCCGGCAGCGAGTTGACGAGGCCATCACACTCGTCAGGCTCGAGGAGTTCGTCGACCGATCGATCGACCAGCTCTCGGGCGGTCAGCAGCAGCGCGTCGCCCTGGCACGCGCGCTGGTCATGCAGCCGCGCGTGCTGCTGCTGGACGAGCCCCTGGCCGCGCTGGACCTCAAGCTGCGCCAAGCCATGCAGGAGGAGCTGCGTCGAATCCACCAGCAGATCGGCGGCACCTTCGTGTTCGTCACTCATGATCAAAGCGAGGCGTTGGGCCTCGCCAATCGCATTGCCGTCATGGACCAGGGCGAGATGATCCAGGAGGGCGGGCCTGAGGACATCTATGCGGCGCCAAAAACGCGCTTCGTCTCAACTTTCATTGGCGAGGCCAACGTGTTCGAGGGGCAGCGCCAAGGAGAATGGATAACGTTGAACGCCGGCGCGCGCATCGCCTCCTCCGGTGCGGACGGACCGATCACAATTGTCGTTCGCCCGGAGGCAGTGCGGATCTCGCCGACCAATCTGACGGCCGACGTCGTGCTCGATGGTTTCCTCCTCGACGTGATCTATCTCGGCGTGTTCGTGAAGTACATCGTCGCCTTGCGGACCGGCCAGCGGATCACGGTGCACAATCCAGACGTCGCCTTGCGCCGGTCGCTGTCGCTCAACGCGCCGGTGAAGATCGGCTGGAAACTGGTCGATCAACGCGTGATCGAAGGCTAGCCTGGACCTGCATCAGGCTCCTCCCGGCATCCCCGTGGTCGACAGCTCGCACCCGGCGAGGGCGGCACCGATCAGGCCAGCATTCTTTCCAAGCGCCGCCGCCACGATCGGCAGGTTACGGCAGGCATCGGCCCAGATGTGGGCACGCGTGGACGCGATCAGCCGGTCGCGATAGGGACCGGCGGCAAGGCCGAGGCCGCCACCGAGCACGACTGCCTCGGGATCGAGCATGTTCACGATGAGGGCGATCAGGGACCCTAGCTGATCCGCTGCGGAATTCAGGATGTCGATGGCGATGGCGTCTCCGGCATTGGCGGCGGCCAGGACCTCGGCGCCCCCGGCGCTGCGTCCTGTCCGCCGGGCGAAGGCATCGGCGATCGCCGGGCCCGACGCGATTTCCTCGACGACCGGCGCGTTGAGGTGGCCGCAGGCCGTACAGGGCACGTGGAGCGCGCTCGAAGCGAAATGAATGGCGAAACCGTTGGCGCCCAGATGCGGGCGGCCCTCGACCACCAGGCAATAGCTGACTCCGGTGCCGATGCTGACGTAGGCGAATGTCCGTCGCCGCTTGCCGGCACCGAGGCGGGCTTCCGCCCGCGCCGCCGAGCGAACGTCGGACTCGATCGTCGCAGGCGCCAGCCTGGAAAGGCGTTCGCGCACGGGTAGATCGGTCCAGTCGAAATTGTATGCGCTGCGGATGCGCCCCTCATTGTCAACCAGTTGCGGCACGCCAAGACCGATGCGGACGATCCGGCGCCGGGCGGTCGCGATCAGCCGCTTGGCCAGGTCCACGGTATCCGCCAGCACGACAGCGCCGCCGCTCGCCGCCTCGGTCGTGATCGTCTCGCTCAGAATGATCGCACCGCTGGCGGGTTCGACGATTCCGGCAGCGATCTTCGTGCCGCCGACATCGATGCCGAGGACAGCTGTCGCCGCCGGGTTCATCTGCGGCCGCCATTCATCCGCGATACCGCGTGAGCCAGAGGGCGATGAGCGTGGTGCCAATGGTCATGACGAGTATGAGCGTTCCGACCGCATTGGCGGCGGGCGTGAGCGCGGTGCGGATCATCGAGAAGACGAATGTCGGCAGGGTCATGCCCTTGCCAATGGTGAAGAAGGTGATGACGAAATCGTCGAGGGAGAGCGACATGGCGATGAGCGCGGCGCCGACCACCGTCGGGCGGATAATCGGCAAAGTGATCGTGAAAAAGGCCCGCAGTGGGGAAGCACCGAGATCGCGCGCGCTCTCGACGACACGAAAGTCGAAGTTGCGCAGCCGGGCATAGACGACGAGCACGACGAATGGCAGCGCGAACAACAAATGACTCATGATGACCGTTTGCGGGCCCATGGGAATATTGGCGCGCGAGTAAAAGCTGAGCAGCGCCACGCCCAGTACCAGCGGCGGCAACATGAGCGGCAGGCAGAGCAGTGCAGCGGCGAGTTGTGCGCGTCGCGGATCGAGCCGTGCCAGACCCAGGGCGGCCATGGTGCCGACGATGGCGGAAACGATGCCGACCGTGCCGCTGATGATCAGGCTGTTCCAAAACGCCGGTGCGAAATTGGGATTGGCCAGCATGGCGCCCCACCAACGCAGCGACAGCGCTTCGATCGGGAACGCGGATTGGGGTCGACTGGTGAACGCGAACAGCACGACCAGAGCGAGCGGCGACAACAGAAACACCACGAACAAAGTTCCGATGCCACGCCAGACGACGTTGGACAGGCCGCTCATCGTGGCCGCCACTGCACCAGGAGAAAGATCGAAAGCAGGATGACGGCGAGGGACGAAGCGAGCGTCACGAATGACATGGCCGACCCCATCGGCCAGTTGCCGAGACCGCCGAATTGCGGCGCGATCTGCACGCCGATCATGTTGACCGTGCCGCCGACGAGCTGCGGGGTCAGGTAGTCGCCGGCCGCGAGCAGGAAGCAAAGGGCAAATCCGCCGATGATGCCGGTATGGGACCGCGGCAGGACGATATCGGAAAAGCGGCGCCAGCCGCCGGCGCCGAGGTCGCGCGCCGCCTCCATCTCGATGTCGGTAATGCCGCGCATGGAGCCATAGATCGGCAAGATGGCGAGCGGCAGCAGGAAATTGACCAGCGTCACGACGACCGCTCCCACGTTGTAGAACAGCCACGGCAACGGCCGGTCGATGATGCCGAGCGCAAGCAGCGCCGTATTCAGCACGCCGGTGATGCCGAGGATCGTCATCCAGGAATAGATCTTCATCAAATAACCGCCAAAGAGCGTGATCAGCGCGACGAACAGGAGGGTCGGTCCCCAGAGGCCTGCCTTGAAGCGGATCAGGTAGGCGTAGACGAAGCCGAGCGCGGTGGTCAGTGCCGCAACGAAAAATGCCAGACCCAGGGTGAACACAAGGGTGCGCAGGTGAAGGTCGAATACCTGCAGGTAGTTGGCGAACGTGAAGTCGGGCCTGAGCCTGAAGAGCAGGACGCGCCAGAAGCTGATGACGAAGAAGTAGCTCAGCGGCAGGACAAACAGCGTCCCGAAGATGACACCAGCAGGCGCAAGCAACAGATAGGTGACGCCGCGATCGCGCATGCTAGCGGGCAATTGTATCCTTGAGCGACATCAGCCCCTTGAAGGCCGTATAGCCGGCATCGACGGGAAAGATGCCGCCGGTCACGCGCTTGGCTTTGTCGGAGGCAAGGAAAGTGGCGAACTCTGCGATATCCTCGGGCTGCAGGATGCCCATGAGGTGCAGTTCCTCGATCTTCTTGCGCTCGGCTGGATCGCTCATGAAAGGCGCCTGATGCGGTGTCTCGACGAAGCCGGGACAGATCGCGTTCACCCGCACGCCCTCTGGCGAAACGCCGGCGGCAAGCGAGCGCGTCATGGCGACGACGCCGCCCTTGGCCGCCGTGTAGCCGTCGATGCCGGCCTGGCCGATCAGGGCATCGGTCGTCGCGGTCAGGATGATCGATCCGGACTTCTGCCGAAGCATCTGCTGCCCGACGTACTTACAGCAATAAAAGGTACCGTTGAGAACGAGGTCGACGATCTCGTGCCACGTCTCTTCGGCCAGTTCGGTCGCGCGTCCGTCGCCGCGGTTGACGAGCGGGACGTTCATCGCGTTGTGGAACAACACGTCGATGCGGCCGAATCGGGCGACGGTGTCGGCGGCCATGCGCTGGACCTGCAGCGTGTCACGCACGTCGACCGCCTGCAATTGCGCGCTGCCGCCGATCTCCCGCGCGACCCGCTCGGCGCCCTCCTCATCGATGTCGGCAGCGACGACGGTGGCGCCCGCTGCTGCAAACGCACGGGCACCAGCGCGGCCGATGCCGGATGCCGCGCCCGTAATGATGGCGATCTTGCCGGCGAGGAGAGACATCGTGGACTGTGGGGGCGGGCTCTGGGCCCGCCCCCACAACAGGCTCATGCCGCCTTGAACTTCTGGTAGGCCGCCTGCCAGTCGGTATAGCTTGCGTGCTTGCCGTCGGGCTCGAGCGGCGGCATCGGGAAGAACTTCGCCTTTTGCTCGAACTCCGCGAGGTTGTCGTAGGGATAGAGCGACCTGGTCTCAGGCTTCAGCTTGTCGATCGCTTCCCTCACGACGATCGCCTGGAAAGTCTTCTCGGCGAAAACCACCTGCCCGTCGACGCTAAGCGCCTGATTGGCGCATTTGTGCGCGGCCTCGATGTTCGGGGCGCCCTTGGCGATGCAGTAGCTGTCGAGCCAGGCGAAGGTGCCTTCCTTCGGATAGGTGAACTCGATCTTCTTGCCGGCGTCTGCGGCAAATTTCTTGAGGAACTCGCCGCCGCTGAAGGTGATCACGACTTCGCTGCGCGCCAGCGCATTGGCCAGCTCACCCCAGCTCACGGCCACTTGCCGGACCGCATCCTTCTTCAGCTTGATCAGAAATTCGGTGGCCTGATCGAGCTGGTCCGGGGTCAGCATGGTCGGCACTTTGGCGTCGGTGGCCAGAATCGCCGCCAGCATCTGGTTACCGATCGGATCGTCCATCATTCCGACCTTGCCTTTGTACTCAGGCTTGAAGATGTCCATCCACGATTCGGGTGCCGTCGGGATGACCGCCGGATCATAGGCCATCGGCCCGGAACCCCAGGTGAAAGGCACCGAATATCGCGTGCCGTTCACGATCACGTTGGAGTCGTTGCGAAAAACGTCCGGTACATTGGCCAGATTGGGCACCAGCGATTCGTCGATCGGCTCGAGCAGATCGGCGGCCACCATGAAGGGGATGTAGCCCATATAGGGCGTAACGATGTCGATCTGTCCGGCACCACCGGCGGATAGCCGGCTGATGATCTCATCATTGTTGCCGATCGGCGTGAAGCTGACCTCGATGCCCTCGCGCTTCAGGAAATCGCCGACGCGCAGGCCCGCGTCATAGTCCTGCCAGCCGAACATCGAAACGACGGTGGCGGCCGCTGCGTTCCTGCTCGTCGCGCCGGCAGCGACGCTCACGCCCAACGCCGCAGCGCCCTTCATCAGATCGCGGCGCGATATCGACATCGTCGTCCGCACGCGCATGAGTCCTGGACGATCCATAGGAAGCCTCCCCCTCTGGTCGTTTGCTATGACTTACCAGGGCTCAGAGTAGACAGCAGGCCAATGTGGCGTCAACACGCGGGCCGCGCACGATCGCGAAGGCCCACGTCGCGCAGCGCGGTCGTCACACCGCGCCTGCAGCCCAACGCTCCCGAATCGGTAGAGCTGCGATAGTTGAGCACACGCACGGGAAACTACAGCGCTGCGAACCACAGCGTTACTGAGCGAAACGTGGAAAGGATCGTCCTGGTAATGCCCGGAGACGATCAAAACCCATCTCGTGCATCCAACCGACCGCCATGTCACTTCAAATTCTGAGGCGAGTTCTTGGCGACACCGGCTATCTCGAGGATCAGCAACGGGTCTTGGCCGTGCGAACAGAAACGCGTACGAAGCGACCAAGCGCCTGGTGGAGAAATAGTGACAGCTGACGACTGCCGGTGCGCGGCACCCGCAGCTTGCTCGAAACTGGCAGATGGAGGCGTTGTCGCTGTGGCAGCGGTCGTGACGATCTATCCCGATGCCGACGAGCTGGGTGACCGGCTGGCCCGGGAAATCCTTGACGGCATCGAGCGGGCGCGCTCGGCGAGCCGGCGCTTCCTGCTGGGGTGTCCCGGCGGACGCAGCCTCTTGAGCACGTACCAAGGCCTCGCCCGACGGGCCAGCGATACCAGGGCCGACCTCGCGCACCTCGTGATCGTCATGATGGACGAGTACGTCGTACCGGGCGGCGACGGTTTCAGCTATTGCCCGGCGGACCTGCATTACAGCTGTCGGCGGTTTGCCGAGCGCGAGATCCGGGGGCGTTTGAATCATGCGATCCCGTTCGGAGCACGCATCCCCCCTCACAACGTTTGGTTGCCCGACCCGGCCGATCCCGGGGCATTCGACGCGCGTCTGGCGGCGGCCGGCGGGGTCGATCTTTTCCTGCTGGCGAGCGGTGCTTCAGACGGTCACGTCGGCTTCAACCCGCCGGGAACCGCGATCGACAGCGGGTCGCGGATCGTCCGCCTGGCGGAGACGACCCGCCGCGACAATCTCGCGACCTTTCCCGCGTTCGAGGGGCTCGCGGCGGTCCCGACGCACGGTGTTTCGGTCGGGCTCGGCACGATCGCCCGGCTTTCGGCGGCGGTGGTCATGGTGCTGAGTGGCGCGCACAAGCAAGCGGCGGCGCTTCGACTCCTGAGCGAAGCGGCCTTCACCCCCGAGTGGCCCGCGACCATCGTCCATGCCTGCCGCAACGCGCGCATTGTCTTGGACGAATCCGCCGCCTGGACCTGGCGCCGGCGCGGTGACGCAGGACGATCGGTTCCAGCTGTGAGAGATCCCACAGCAGGCGGCCATCGGTAGGCGCAGGAACACGGGCTCGCCGAGCGCGCAGCTGGCGAGGTCATGGTCGCGGGCAGCGGCGAGCTGCAGCGCAGCGTTCATGTCGATGTCGATCACGTGCCCGCTCGGCGCGAGCCGCAGCTGGCGTGAACTCCCGGAAGAAGCGCTCACCGACCGGGTAGAGCTTCATTGCGGCCGCGATCTTCTCGGACCGGCGGTGCCGCCAAGCTCGACCCGGGCGATCCGGTCGACAAGAACATCTTACAAGCGCGAGAAGGAGGTCGACGAGATCCGCCTTAGGTTGCATCTCGGACGTCTCCCGTGTTCGTGGTTGTCAACGACTGCCACGCTGGCACACCGATGCCGTCAGCGGGAGGCGTCCATCTCATTATGCGACCCTGGGAATCCATGCCCGCATCCACCCGGACGAGGGGAGAGGTGGTGTGGATAGAGGCTGAGCAGCCGTCGAAGTCAGGCCCGGGTATTACGGTCCGGGTGCGGAACTCGTGGCAATCGGCTCCCCGAAGCAAAGCCCGACCGGAGTGACGTCCCAGGTGGTGGTGTAGGAGCTGTGGGTAGGTGGCCTGCCGAAGCGACCGCCACGAGTCTGGCGTAGGCAGGCCAGCTATCCACAGCGGGTGGTCATCGCGGGATCTTGATCCCGACGATGGTGTGGACTGTGGTGCCCTCGGTACGCTCGAGGCGGGCGAGAGCCCGGTCCAGATCGGGGCCGAGACCCTGCTCGGCGAGCAGGGCCCTGGCCTCCAGGCTGTCGGCCGCGTGGAGCCGATAGCCCGGTCGCTTGAGCAAGTGCTGCATGTCGGCGCTCCCTCGCTCAGTCGGCCGCCGGCGGGAGCCGGTGATCCGGTAGACGGTGCTGCTGCCCTTGGCGCCGGTCTGGTTAGCGCCGGCGACCTCGATCTCTATGAGGTGGGTGATCTGCCGTTCACCCCGGAGAGCATCCATGCGGTGCAGGTGACCATGTGCGCGCGCAAGGACGATGCGGCGACCCGCGAGGTGCGCAGCAAGGTGAAGTCCGGTGCCACAAGCGCCGACGGTGCTGTGCATGCCATGGCCGCCATCTACCAGTACTTCCGGGACATTCACGAGACCGACCCGGACACGGCGGCGGCCTCGACCTCAGGCGGGGTGAACGCCCTGCAGATCGGGCCCGAGGTCGTGACCTGAGATGGCGGAAAGCCGCGTCACGTCGATCGCTGCCGAGGTCCTGGCGACGCCGGTCAGCCAGGCGAGGATGACCTCTGTCGCTGCCGAGGTGCTTGCCACCGCCTCCAGCGAGGCGCGGGTCAGCGCGATCGCACTCGAGGCGCTGGTGTCGGTCGCACAAACGCCAGGCGTGCCGACCTCGTCCCATACCGCCGCCATCGTCATGATCCTCGCAGCGTAGCGCAGTACCGGTGCCATCGTGCGCGCCCACTGGTAGATCGAGAACCGTCTCCACTGGGTGCTCGAGGTGGTGATGGGCGAGGACCGGTCGCGCGCCCGCAAGACCACGGCCCGGGAAACCTCGCCCGCTTGCGCCGATTCGCCCTCAACCTGTTGCGCGCCGACACCCGCCCGGCTCCACCCGCGGCAAGATCAAACGCGCCGGTTGGGACGACGCCTTCCTCCTCAACGTCCTCACCACCGCCTAATGCGATTGCCTTGGCGTGAAATCTACCGCCAGTGGCGCGGCGGGCGATCGGTGGCTATGATCTCCGCCGGCCGGTCAGGACACGGCTTTCCTGGCGGCCGCCTTCAAGCCGAGCGTTCCAGCCAGGGCTGGCTTCGAAGCCGGGCAATGGCCTCGCCGCGCCCGCGGACGCGCAGCTTCGCGAGGATGCTGTGGATATGGGCCTTGACGGTCGAGACGCTGAGGCAGTGTTTCGTCGCCAGCGCCGTGCAGGTAGTAGGCAATCCGGGCGCCGTCTCGGAGCGCGATGCCCGGCCGGTGGCGTTTGCTCTCGAGCCGCTGGCGGTTGTCGCGCCCGGCTTCGAGGGCGAGCGCCGCATCATAGCTCCGATTGGCGATCTCGAGGTCGCCCGTCAGGCTGTGCAGGTCGCCCAGCAGCTCGAGCGCCCGCGGCCGTACGCTTTCCAGCGCCTCATCGCGCTCGGTGATCTCGCGAGCCCGTTGCGCGAACTCCAGCGCGGTCGGGTAAGTATAGCGCTGCTTCGCTTTGTCCGCTGCGCGCAGCGCATACTCAGCGGCCTTCGGCCACTCGCTGCCCTGCTCGAAGTGATGCGAGAGCGTCTCGACGATCTCGTCGAGGTGATCGGCATGGCGCGTCTCGAGGGCTTCGGCGATGCGGCCGTGCAGCTCGCGGCGGCCTTCGTGAAGCATGCCGTCATAGGCGACACGCCGGGTAAGTCCGTGCCTGAAGGCATAGGCGATGTCGGGGAACAGGCGCGCCTCGTACAGAAGCTCGCGAGCGCGCAGGCCGGACAACGCGCCATGAAGTTGCTCTGCCGGCAGCTCACACACGGCCTCGAGGAGTGTGAGCGGCACGTCTTCGCCAATCACCGCGGCTACTTGAAGCACAGTCTTCTCGGCTGCGCCGAGGCGGTCGATTCGTGCAGCGATGATTGCGGCGACGCTCGCGGGAATCTCAATCTCTTCCGGCCGCCGCATCATACGGTAGGCGCCCCGTGCGCCAGATAGCACGCCCGTGTCCAGCAGCACACGTACACTCTCTTCCAGGAACAGCGGATTCCCCTCGCTCGCCTCGAGCAGCCGTCGTTTCAGCTCCAAGAGATCGGGCGCGTCGCCGAGCAGGCCCAAAAGCAGCTCATCGGCGCCTATTGCCCCGAGCGGGTCGATACGCAGCTGGGTGTAATGAGCCCGGCTACCCCAGCTATCTCGATATTCGGGACGGTAGTTGACCAGGAGCAGCAGGGACAGATGGGATATGCTTTCAACCAGGCTCTCAAGCAGGCCTGGGTTTCGCCATCGATCCAATGCAAATCCTCGAACACCAGAGCGAGCGGCTGCCGCTGGCTCTCGCGCACGAGCAACGCCTTCACGCCGTCCAGAGTGCGCCGCCGTTGCTGGGGCGGATCTAGCCCCTGCCAGGTGGCGTCCTCGACGGGCAGATCGAGCAGGGCGAGTATCGCCGGCAAGACCGGTCGGAGCACCTCCTCCAGCATGCCCAGCACTTTCTCGGCACTGCGTCGTCGATCGTCGCCGGGCGCAATGTCGAAGTACGGTTTTAACAAATCGATGACCGGTGCCCAGGCGCTGGGGAGGCCCCAGCGGAATGGTGCGGGGGCCTCAACCCCGTCCCTCCTTATACGAGGATCGCCTCCCCGAATCCTCCGGAGGGTACGTCTTCCCCTTTTGTCGAAAATGGCGCTCGATGGCCAGTTAAAGCTGTGTAATATGCATGCCGGGTTCACCATTGACCGGCGCGCGGCATGGGCAGTGCGGTTGAAGGTGCTGCAACCTGCTCGAATGGCTCCAGGCGTTGGCACCGGATGTCTTCTGCCTCCAGGAGCTCAAGGCGACCGACGCGAGCTTCCCCGAAGCGGCCATCCGAGACGCCGGGTACGGTGCGGTGTGGCGGGGACAGCGAACCTGGAACGGTGTCGCGATCCTCGCGAAAAATGCCAAACCGATTTTGACCCGGGAAGAACTACCCGGTGACGCCATGGATACGCAGAGCCGCTACATCGAGGCGGCCGTCAGCGGTGTGCTCATCGCTTGCATCTAGCTGCCGAACGGCAACCCGCAGCCGGGCCCGGAGTTCGACTACGAGCTGGGTTGGTTCGAACGGCTCATCGCCTACGCGGCCGAGATTCTTGCCAC